>NZ_JASPJZ010000003.1:0-157659 GCF_030232385.1 Corynebacterium sp. MSK006 | reverse complement strand
GCGGATGTAGCGCAGTTGGTAGCGCATCACCTTGCCAAGGTGAGGGTCGCGAGTTCGAGTCTCGTCATCCGCTCCGGGAATTTCGATTCCCTTCCCCGCGCGATTAGCTCAGGGGGAGAGCGCTTCCCTGACACGGAAGAGGTCACTGGTTCAATTCCAGTATCGCGCACAGAGAACCTTCGGGTTCTCGATGCGGATGTAGCGCAGTTGGTAGCGCATCACCTTGCCAAGGTGAGGGTCGCGAGTTCGAGTCTCGTCATCCGCTCCGGTACCCGGTTTTCCGGGCACCCAATCAGGTGGGCCGAGGTCCTCCTGCGGTGGAATGGCCGAGTGGTGAGGCAACGGCCTGCAAAGCCGTGCACACGGGTTCGATTCCCGTTTCCACCTCGTAGTTCATCTACCCCGCGCGATTAGCTCAGGGGGAGAGCGCTTCCCTGACACGGAAGAGGTCACTGGTTCAATTCCAGTATCGCGCACAGAGAACCTTCGGGTTCTCGATGCGGATGTAGCGCAGTTGGTAGCGCATCACCTTGCCAAGGTGAGGGTCGCGAGTTCGAGTCTCGTCATCCGCTCCACCACCCCGCCGGTCCTTTTCAGGGCCGGCGGGGTTTTCCGTGTCCGGGGCCGGTCGGTCTGGACTCGGGTGGGGACTGTCCGGCCGGGACCGGCGGCCGCGGAGCGCGGCTAGTCTCGGGGTATGGACTCCGAGGACACACACCAGCCCCGCGGCACGGACGACGCCACCGCGACCGGCCCCGACGCGCTACTCGATGAACTCGTCGGCCCGGACACGCCCGCCCACGGGGAGACCGGCGCCCCGGCAGCCGGCGGCCGCCCGGCCGAGGTCCGCGCCATCATGGTCAGCGCCCTGACCGGGTCCGCGGCTGTCGACGGGACCTCGGGAGGACTCGGCAACGACCTGGACGCCGCCCTGCTCGCCGCGGTGCGCCAGTGGGCCGACGCGGTGCTCGTCGGTGCGGGCACCGTGCGCGCCGAGGACTACGGCCCGGTCTGCCCCGACCCCGACTACACCGCCCGGCGCGCCGCACGCGGCCAGGCCGCGGCCCCGGTGCTCGCGGTGCTCTCCGGCTCACTGGCCCTCGACACGTCCGCCCGTCTCTTCGCCGCCTGCCGCGGCGAGGCCCCCGGCGCGCGCCCGCCGCTGATCCTGACCGACTCCTCCGGCGCCGCCTCCGCGCGCGCCGAGACGCTCCGGAGTGCCGGAGCCGAGGTCGTCGACACCGGTGGAGGCGACGTGCGCGCCGCCGTCGACACGCTCGTCGCGCGCGGGGCGCGCCGCATCGTCTGCGAGGGCGGGCCGAGCCTGCTGGGCGCGGAGATCTCCGCCGACCTGATCGACGTGCTCTACCTGACCCTCTCCCCCGTCCTCTCCGGCGCGGTCGAGCAGCCCCTGGTCACCGGCGCGGAGACGACCGCCCGCCCGATGGAGCTGGAGAACCTGCACCGCGACGCCGACTCCACGCTCTTCCTGCGCTACCGCCGCAGGCGCTGAGTCGCGCGTCGGTCGCCGAGCCGTGCCCCGGGCGCCGGACTCGCGCCGCGCGCCGGGGCTGCCGGGAAGGCCCATTCCATTCAGTAGGGTGGACCGCGTGAAATCTCTTCGCAGCGACCCGTTCGCCGGCTTCTGGGTCGGCGCCGTGCCCGCGGCCGACGCCGCGGGTCGCGCCACGGCCCCCGCACAGTCCGCCGACTCGACTGCCGGGCTGCGCGACCTCGGCCGCCACGACGGCCTGCTGCGCGTCATCCTCTGGCCGCTGGCGGTGCTGCTGGTCGTGCACACCGTCCTCGTGCGCGCCGTCGCCGGCAGCGTCACGGACGACTTCACCACGGTCTACCTCGCCGCGCGCCGCTTCCTGGACCGGGTGCCCGTCTACGACGAGATCTACCACCACGTCGACCCGCACTACCTCTACAACCCGGGCGCGACCCTGCTGCTGAGCCCGCTGGGGATGAGCCACCACCCGAACGCGGTGCGTATGGTCTTCATCCTCGTCGGTGCCGCCGCGATCATCGCTGCACTGGCCTGGCTGACCCGTCTGTTCGGCTACCGCGCCACCTCGGCCGTGCTCCCCCTGGCCGTCTGCGCGGCGTTTCTGACCGAGGCGGTGCGCAACACGCTCGTCTTCGCCAACATCAACGGCGTCCTCCTGCTCGTCTTCGTCGCCTTCCTCGCCTGGCTGCTGCGCGGCCGCGACTGGGCCGCCGGCGTCGCACTCGGCCTGTGCATCCTGATCAAGCCGATGTTCGCCCCGCTGATCGTGCTGTGCATCGCCGTGTGGCGCTGGCGAGCGGTCATCGCCGCAGTCGCCGTGCCGGTCGTGGCCAACCTGGTCGCCTGGCCGCTGGTGCCCGGCGCCGGTGACTACCTGACCAAGCTCGCCCCGTACCTCGGCGAGGTCCGCGACTACGCCAACAGCTCGCTTCCCGGCATCGCCGTCTACTTCGGCTGGCCCGGGTGGCTGCGGCTGACACTGACCGCCGTGTGCGCCGCCGCGGTGGCCGTGGCCGTCATCGTGCTGGCCCGCTACCGCTTCACCGCTCCCCTGATGTGGCTGATCACCTCGTCGTCGGTGCTGCTGGCCGGGGTGTTCCTGCTGTCCTCGCTGGGCCAGCAGTACTACTCGATGATGCTCTTCCCGCTGGTCTTCACCGTCCTGCTGGAGCGCTCCGTGGTGCACAACTGGCCGGCGTGGGCCGCCCTGGCCGCGGTCTTCTCCCCCTTCGACTGGGACGCCGAGGCCTGGGGCCGGTGGGGCCGCTGGGTCGGCCAGTTCGCCAACACCGCCGGCTGGGCGACACTGCTCGCCGTCGCCGCGGCCGTCGCCGTGGCCTGGTGGCGCTCCGAGCGCGCCACGGGCGACCGGGCTGCCGGGCCAGCCGGGGTCACCGGCGACGCCCGGAAATACCGCACCCGCCGCGTACGCTTCAGTGAGAGGCAGCGCAAGTGAATCCCCGAGGAGGCAGACCGTGACCGACTTCAAGATGATCTCCGACGCCGAGTGGCGCGAGCGCCTCAACGACGAGGAGTACCGGGTGCTGCGCCAGGCCGGCACCGAGGCGCCGTTCGTCGGCGAGTACACCGACACCACCACCGAGGGCGTCTACAGCTGCCGGGCCTGCGGCGCCGAGCTGTTCCGCTCCGAGCACAAGTTCGCCTCCCACTGCGGCTGGCCGGCGTTCTTCTCCCCGCTGGCCGGCGACCGCGTCGTCGAACGCACCGATGACTCGCTGGGCATGCGCCGCACCGAGGTGCTCTGCGCCAGCTGCGGCTCCCACCTGGGCCACGTCTTCGCCGGCGAGGGCTACGACACCCCGACCGACCTGCGCTACTGCATCAACTCCGTGTGCCTGACCCTCGAGCCCGCCGAGGGCGAGGCCGGGGACAGGTAACCGCGCAGCCGAGACAGCGGGACCCGCGCACACAGCGAAGCGAGAGAGGACCGCCGGTGGGATACCACCGGCGGTCCTCTCTCATGGACCTGTCAGAGCCTCCTAGGGCAGCAGGTCGACCATCGCCGAGATGTCCTCGTAGCGCTGGCCGCTGTAGAACGGGATCTCCACGCGCACGTGCAGACGGGCCTCGGTGTAGCGCATCTGGTGCATCAGGTCGACGATGCGGTCGAGCTTGTCGGCCTCGAAGTTGAGCATCCACTCGTAGTCGCCCAGCACGAAGGCGGTGGTGGTGTTGGCGCGCACGTCGGCGTAGTCGTGGGCGTTCTGGCCGTGCTCACGCAGGATCTGCGAGCGCTTCTTGGCGTCCATGTAGTACCACTCGTAAGAGCGCACGAACGGGTAGACCGTCATCCACTCGCGCGGCTCCTCGCCCATGACGAAGGCCGGCAGGTGGCGCTTGTTGAACTCCGCGGGGCGGTGGACGCCGTTGCCGGTCCACACCAGCTCCGAGGCGCGGCCCAGGGCGGTGTCGCGGCGGAAGGAGTTCAGCGCCTTCTGCAGGTCGGTGAACGTCTCGGCGTGCCACCACACCATGAAGTCCGCGTTCGCCTGAATGCCGGAGGTCAGGTAGACCCCGCGCACCGTGACGACGCCCTCCTCGGCGAGCTTGTCGAAGAACTCCTGCGCCTCACGGCCGACCTCAGCGCGGTCGGCGGGAAGCTCACCGGGCAGGGTGCGGAAGACCGCGGTCTGGATGTAGGCCTGGAGGCGGTTGAGCGCCACGTAGTCGATGTCGTTGTCAGCCATGCCGACGGGACCCTCGCTTTCTGGTGATGTCTCGGGAAACCGAATTGGGTCCATCATAAGTTGTACTTCGGACGTCGCGCCAACCGACCCGCGCAACGGCGCGCCTCCCCCGCAGCCGCGCGGGCACCCGTTAGCTTGGGGGTCGTGATGTTTTCCGAGCAGTCTACGATTCCGCCGTCCCGGGACGGCCGCGCGGACGACGAGGCACTGCCCGCGGACTTCTCCGCCGCCGTCGAGTCCCTCTACCACGCGCGCCTGCGCGACGAGCTCTCGCTCGGCACGATCCGGCCACCCCAACGGCTCGCGCCCTACAGCCACGCGGTCGGCCTCGAGGTCGACCGCGGCGAACACCCCGATGACCCGCAGACCGACTCGGACGGCGACGCCTTCGGCCGGCTGATCCTGCTGCATGACCCGCAGGCCGAGGAGGCCTGGGACGGCTCGATGCGGCTGGTCGCCTACATCCAGGCCGACATGGACGACGAGGTCGCCTCCGACCCGCTCTTGCCCGACGTCGCCTGGCAGTGGCTGACCGAGGGACTGGAGAACCTCGAGGCGGGCCACACCAACCTCGGCGGCACGGTCACCTCGACGTCCTCGATGCGCTTCGGTGAGATCGGCGGCCCGCCGCGCGCCCACCAGCTGGAGATGCGCGCCTCCTGGACCGCCACCGGCACCGACCTGTCCGCGCACGTGGAGGCCTTCGCCGACGTGCTCGCCCACGTCGCCGGCCTGCCGCCCGAGGGTGTGCGCACCCTCGGCGCTCACTGACGGTGGGCGGCGCGGGGCCCGTCCGGGGCCGGGCCCCGGGCAAAGGCCAGGCCCGGGGTCAGACGCACGCGGAGCCCTTCCACACCGAGGCCGAACCCGCCGACCTGCTGCCTCGGGTGCTCGACACCCCGGAGCTCTTCGCCGCCGGCGCCAAGGTGCTCGCCGAAGGCCGCGGCCCCTTCGCCGTCGACACCGAGCGCGCCTCCGGCTTCCGCTACGACGACCGCGTCTTCCTGCTGCAGGTGCGCCGCCGCGGCGCCGGCACCCTGCTCTTCGCCCCGGAGGGCCGCCGCGAGAAACTGACCGCGGCACTTGCCCCCGTGATGACCGGCGCGGACTGGATCGTGCACGCCGCCGTCACCGACCTGCCGCCGCTGGCCTGGCTGGGACTCGTCCCCGGCCGGCTCTTCGACACCGAGCTGGCCGGGCGCCTGCTCGGCTACGACCGGGTCAACCTCGGCGCGCTGCTCGAGTCCACCCTGGGCGTGCACCTGGACAAGGGCCACGGCCAGGAGGACTGGTCGACGACCCCGCTGCCCGAGGACTGGCTCGTCTACGCCGAGGGCGACGTCGCTTACCTGCTGGAGCTGGCGGACTTCCTGGCCGAGGCGCTCGACAACGAGGGCAAGCTCAGCTGGGCCGGAGAGGACTTCGACCATATCATCGCCACCCACACCGACCCCGCCCCCGAGCGCGACTGGAAGAAGACGAAGGGGCTGCGCCGCCTGCGCCGCCCCCGCCAGCTCGCCGTCGCACGTGCGCTGTGGCAGACCCGCGAGGACCTCGCCGTCGCCGAGGACAAGAACCCGGCGATCCTGCTTCCGGACAAGGCGCTCGTCGCCTTCGCCGCCGCCGGGGTCTCCGACGCCGACCGACTGCTCAACACCGCACGCCTCAAGCCCACCCAGTACCGCCGGGTTGCCTCGCGCATCAGCTTGTGGGCACGCACGGCCGCCGAGGCGCTCGCCTCGGACCCGGCGGACTGGCCGCGCCCGGCCCCGCGCCACGACTCGATCCCGCCGCACTCGCACTGGCCGGAACACCACCCGCAGGCCGCGGAGGCCTGGGAGAAGATCCACGAGAACCTCCTCGAGCTCTCGGTGGAGCTGGGCATGCCGGTGGAGAACATCGCCGCCCCGAAGGTGCTGCGCCGTGCCGTGTGGGAGTCCACCGAGGGCCACCAGCTGCACTCGGTGAGCGAGCTGGTGGACTTCCTCGTCGACTACGGGGTGCGCGACTGGCAGATCGAGCTGGTCGTGCCGGCCTTCACCGCCGCGGTGTTCACCGCTGACGGGGGTCGTCGGCGAGGCTGGTGATCCAGCCCTCGATCGAGGTGCGCATGCCCTCGGCGTCGAGACCGACCTCGGAGAGCAGCTGCCCGCGCGAGGCGTGCAGCGGGTAGACGTCCGGGAAGGCCAGGTGGCGCACCGGGGTGTCGATCTCGGCGGCCTGCATGGCCTCGGCCAGCTGGGAGCCGATGCCGCCGCGGATCACGCCGTCCTCGACGGTGACCACCAGGTCCGCGCCCGCTGCCGCCTCGAGCAGCTCGGCGCGCACCGGCGAGACCCACCGCGGGTCCAGCACGGTCACCGCGACGTCTCCGCCGCGGTCCACCCGGTTCTCCAGCCCGTCGACGGCCTCGAGCACGGTGCCGGCGAGCGCGCCGATCGAGACCACGAGCAGCTGGAACGGGTCAGCGGCCTCCTCGGCGGCGGCGCCCTCGGCGCCGCCCACCGCAGCCGCGGCGTCCGCGCCCGCGTCACCACGCGCGGCGTCGTCAATCGGCCCCGTCTCGACGAGCACGTCGGTGCCGCCGTCGGTGCGGCGCAGCGTGGGGATGTCCGAGGGCTTCTCGCCCTTGGGGAAGCGCACCACGGTCGGGCCGTCGGAGACCTCGATGGCCTCGTCGAAGAGCTCGACGAGCTGCTGTCCGTCGCGCGGGGCGGCCAAGCGCAGGCCGGGCACCAACGAGGTGATCGCCATGTCCCAGACACCGTTGTGGCTCGCGCCGTCCGAGCCGGTCACCCCGGCGCGGTCGAGCACGAAGGTCACGGCACGGTCGATCAGCCCGACGTCCATGAGCAGCTGGTCGAAGCCGCGGTTGAGGAAGGTCGAGTAGAGCGCGACCACCGGGTGCAGCCCGGCCAGGCTCATGCCGGCGGCGCTGGTCACGGCGTGCTGCTCGGCGATGCCGACGTCGTAGAAGCGGGAGGGGAACTTGTCGTTGAACGCGGAGAGCCCCGTCGGCCCGCCCATCGCGGCGGTGATGGCCACCAGGTCGGGCCGGCGCGCCCCGGCGCGGACGAGCTCGGCGGAGAACGCCGAGGTCCAGCTGGGCCCGGCGACCTTGCGGGACTTGCCGGTCACGGGGTCGATGACCCCGGTGGAGTGCATCAGGTCCGGCGACTCGGTGGCCGCCGGGGCAAAGCCGCGGCCCTTCTCGGTCACGGCGTGCACGATGATCGGGCCCTCGAACTCGCGGGCGTAGCGCAGCACGTTGCCCAGTGCCTTGAGGTTGTGGCCGTTGACCGGCCCGATGTACTTGATGCCCAGCTCCGGGAACATCTGGTCCGGCAGCACCTGGGACTTCACGCCCTCCTTGAAGGCGTGGAGGGCCTCGAAGGTGCGCTCGCCGACCCAGCCGAGCGACTTCAGCGTCGACTTGCCCTGCTCCATGACGCGGTCGTAGGTGCGCAGCATGCGCAGGTCCGCCAGGGCGTCGGCGAAGCCGCCGATGGTCGGCGAGTAGCTGCGGCCGTTGTCATTGACCACGATGACGACGTTGCGGTCGCGGCCGGCGGCGATGTTGTTGAGCGCCTCCCAGACCATGCCGCCGGTCATCGCGCCGTCGCCGACGACGGCGACGACGTTGCGGTGCGGCTCCCCGCCCAGGGCGAAGGCCTTGGACATGCCGTCGGCCACGCTGAGTGCCGCAGAGGCGTGCGAGGACTCGGTCCAGTCGTGCTCGGACTCGGCGCGGCAGGTGTAGCCGGACAGGCCGCCCTTCTGGCGCAGGGTGTCGAACTGGTCGGCGCGCCCGGTGAGGATCTTGTGCACGTAAGACTGGTGGCTGGTGTCGAAGATCAGCGGCTCGCGCGGCGAGTCGAAGACGCGGTGCAGGGCGACGGTCAGCTCGACCACGCCGAGGTTGGGGCCGAGGTGGCCGCCGGTGGCGGAGACCTTCTCGATGAGCAGCCGCCTGATCTCCGCGCACAGCTCATCGAGGTCGCCGGGTTCCAGCGCCTTGAGGTCGGCGGGAGAGGAGATGGTGTGGAGAATTCCCATGGGGGTCAGCTCTGCTCCTTCGTGTACCGGGTGACACCGCCGGAGACGGGCCGCCTGCCACCCCCTGATGGGGGCGGCTGACACCCTACGGCGCGTTCCCTCGATCGTACTAGCGTGCCGCGCCTCCGTGGCCGACGGGGGCGGTCTGCGCCGCATCCCCCGCGGCAGAGAGCCGCGCGGTCTCCTCGGCGGCGGCGTTGCCTGCGGGGTCGGCGGGCTCGAGCCGGCAGACGACCTCGAAGTGGTGGGTGCCCGGGAAGGCGTCCACGAGCTGGCAGTCCGTCAGCCAGTAGCCGTTCTTGCGCCAGTCGGACAGGTCGCGCGAGAGCGTGGCCGGGTCGCAGCCGACGTGGACGACCACACCCGGGTGGGCGGCGGCCACGGCGGCGACGACCTCGGCGCCCGCGCCGGTGCGCGGCGGGTCGAGGACCACCGCGTCCGGGTGGGGCAGTTCGGCCATGGCGCGCTCGACGGTGACCGGGTGCACGTGGTGGTCGATGCCCTTGAGGGCCGGCTGGCTGCCCGCGCGCGCCGAGGGCGAGGAGTCGACGGTGTGGATCGCCGCGCCCTCCCCCAGCGCCGCGGCCAACGCGGGTACGAACAGCCCGACGCCGCCGTAGAGGTCCCAGCCCACCTTGGGTGCGTCGCCTTCCTGATCGCCGACGCCCGCCGCGTCGGCGTCCAGGCCCTCAGGCGCGGTTGCCGAGCCGTCCGAGGCGGGCTTTCCGGCGTCCTCGGCGACGCGCTCGCGTCCCGCCTCTGCGGCCACGCTGTCGCGGCTGGCCGCGGGCTCGGCGGCCACGAAGCGCTCCACCAGCCGCGAGTAGGCGGCCGGGGCGGCGACGTGCGCCTGCCAGAAGGCGGGGGCTGCGACGCGGAACTCGCGGCCGGCGACCTCGATGCGGCCGGCCTCGGGGCCCTCGATGATCTCGGAGACGCGCTCGGCGCGCCGGCCGCGGCCGGTCTTGCGGGTCTCGACGATCTGGCGACCCTCGTCGGTCTGGGCGACGATGACCTGCGCGTCCGGGGTGAACCGGCGCGCGCCGTCGCCGACCACGCCGTCGAGCAGCCCGGGCAGCACCTGGGAGCAGACGGCGTCGGTGACCAGCTCGTGCGAGCGGGCCTTGTGCAGCCCGGCGCGGCCCTGGGAGTCCACACCCAGGCGCACGCGGGTGCGCCAGCCGGTCACGGGGTGCAGGGCGGCGGACTCGACGGCGGGTGCGGTGGTGAACCCGCCGAGGCGGGTCAGCTGGTCGCGCAGCACGTCGACCTTCAGGCCGACCTCGGCGTCGGGGTCTACCACGCCGTAGTCGCAGCAGCCGGCGCCCTTCGCGGCCGCCGGGCAGCGCTGCTGCACGCGCAGCGGGGAGGCCTCGAGAATCTCGACGGCGTCGCCGCGGGCAAAGCGCTTCTTGGCCTGGGCGATGCGCACCGTGCAGGTGTCGCCGGGCAGGCCGCCGCGGACGAAGACGACGCGGCCGGCGACGGTGCCGATGCCCTCGCCGCCGTGCGCCATGCGCTCGACGGTGACCTGACAGGTGTCGCCGGAGGCGAGGTGCTCGGGGTGGCTGGTGGACTCAGTCATGTGCGATCACGCTTCCGTGGTGCCGCTGGGCTGACCGGCGCCACCACCCGGGTTCTGCTGGTTCTGCCGGGCCTGCTGGGCCGCGCGCTGCTTCATGGCCTGCTGCAGTTGCTCGACGAGCTGCGCGGGCAGCGCGACCGGCAGGGAGTTGCCGGCGAGCACCGGGTCCTGGCCGCGGTAGACGAAGGTGCGGGCGAACAGGTCGCGGGCCTCGTCGGCCAGGTCCTGCTCGTGGCCGGTGGGGGCGGCGAGGGTGAAGCGCAGCATCCAGCGCGGGCCGTCGACGCCGATGAGGCGCAGCTGGCCGTTCTCGTTGGGGGCGACGATCTCGCGGCCCCAGGGCCCGTCGACGATCTCGGGGGCCAGGCCGTCCTCCTTCATCTTGGCCACGATCTCGGTGACGGTGGTGCGCCACTGCCCGCCGGAGCGCGGGGCGGCGAAGGCGACCGGGGTGATGCGGCCGTGGCGGGTGACCACGTGCAGCATGCGCGGGCCCTGCTCGCCCATCTCGACCTGCACCTGGGAGTCCTTGGGCAGCGGCAGGCGCAGCGAACCGAGGTTGAGCACGCCGGAGGCGAAGTCGGAGAAGTCGAAGTCCTCGATGTTGACCGAGTCGCCGTCGAAGGGGCCGGTCTCCCCCGTGCCGGAGACCTGGACGTCCTCGCCGGCGCCCGCCTCAGCGGCGGCGTCGGCGGTGCCCGCGGACTGCGCCATAGCGTCAGCGGCCGCGTCCTGCGCCGCGGCGGCGTCGGCCGCGGTGTCGTCCACCGCGGCGCCGGCGCCGTTCCCGGCACCCGCGGCGCCCTCAGCGCCGACGCCCGGCGCGCCGGCGTCCTGCGCGGCGTCCCCGTGCTTGTGCTTGTCCTTGTTGCCGAAAGGCCAGATCGCCATGTGCTCCTCGCTCCCCTTGTGGTTGTCGTCGGTCCCGTTGGCTTCAGTTCAGCCCGGTCGAGCCGTGCCCGCCGGTGCCGCGTTCCGTCTCGCCGAGGTCGTCGGCCTCCGCGAAGTCGACGAGCTCGACCTTCTGGACCAGCAGCTGGGCGATGCGCTCGCCCCGGGCGACGTGGACGGTCTCGTGCGGGTCGAGGTTGATCAGGCTGATCTTCAACTCGCCACGGTAGCCCGCGTCGATGGTGCCCGGGGTGTTGATCACGGTCAGCCCCTGGCGGGTGGCCAGACCCGAGCGCGGGTGCACCAGGCCGACGGTGCCGGCGGGCAGCGCGATGGCGATGCCGGTGCGCACCAGGCGCCGCTCGCCGGGGACGAGGTCGACGTCCTCGGCGCTGCACAGGTCCGCGCCCGCGTCGTCGGGGTGCGCGCGCTTGGGCAGCGGCATGTCCGGGTCGATCCGGCGCACGCGCACGGTCATGTTCGGGTCCAGGGTCTCACTCACGGCCCCCACGATACGGTGCGCCCCGCGCGGCGCGCACCACCGCGCCGCCACACCCCGGCCCGGCCCCCGCGCCCGGGGTTCTGCGCGGCCGCGGCCTCCAGTAGACTCTGCGGGTGTGACTGAGACGGCGAACAATCAAGCGAAGGTGCTCTACCGCGAGCGCCAGTGGGTGCCCTTCTACTGGTGGATCCTGGCGTTCCTCCTGGTCGCGCTGCTGACTGCCCAGTTCGCGCACAACCGCACGATCACCTGGCTGATCGTGCCGGCCGTGGTGCTCTCCGCCCTGGCGGTGTGGGTGCTCGTCTCCCTGTCCTCGACGGTGCTGCAGGTCGAGGAGGACGCGGACGGCACGCGCTGGCTCTTCGCCGGCGACGCGATGCTGCCCGGCGACGTCGTCTCACGCTCCCTGGCGGTGCCCGCCAACGCGAAGCGCAACGCCATGGGCCACCAGCTGGACCCGGCGGCCTTCGTCGTCTCCCACGGCTGGGTCGCCGAGATGGTCATGCTCGTCCTCGACGACCCCGACGACCCGACCCCCTACTGGCTGATCGGTGCCCGCCACCCCGAGCAGCTGCTGCAGGCCTTCCTTCCCGGCCAGGCCGAGGAGGCCACCCGCACGCTGCGGTAGGCGTCCCCCCAGAAACGCGGTAGGCGCCCCACCTGAAACGAAATTGCCGACGTCGCGCTGCGCGACGTCGGCAATTTTCTTGCGCTCTGCGGGACTAGGCGCAGTCCTTGCAGACCGGGGAGCCGTCGGCCTCGCGGTGGTCGAGGCGGGCGGTCTTCTGCACCAGGAAGCACTCCGAGCAGGTGAACTCGTTGGACTGGCGCGGGACGACCTGGAGGTTGAGCTCCTCGCCGGAGAGGTCGTTGCTCGGCGGGTCGAAGGAGTCGACGATCTCGCCGTCCTCGTCGATCGGCGAGGAGGCGGCCTCGGCGGCCTTCAGGCCCTCCAGGGAATCCGTCTCGAGCTCATCGTCCTCGCGGCGACGGGCGTTGTCGTAATCGGTGGCCACGGCAGCCTCACTACTCCCTCACAAGGTTGGGGTCGCCCCACCTGCCTGCGGGGCGGACGACGTGTTCTTGGTGGCGGATACTAAACCACACACGCCCGCCTGTCATATATCCACGCCACGCGGCGTTTTCCGCGGGTGTAACCCGGGCCCGGGGCGGCGCCCGGCGAGGGTCCCGCCCCGGGGACGGCGGCGTCAGTGCAGCGGGGCGAGCTGGGCCGGCATGGCCAGCTCGTCGAAGAGGTCCCCCAGCGCCGGGTCCAGGGGGCCAGCCGCGGCGCGCAGCAGGCGGTACTCGGAGCTGGGCACCGAGAGCGCCGGGGCGTCGACCACAGCGCCGGCCTCCTCGGCGATGACGGCGCCGGCGGCGAAGTCCCAGCAGCTCAGGCCGTACTCGTAGTAGGCGTCCACGCGCCCCTCGGCCAGGCGGCACAGGTCGAGGGCGGCCGAGCCGGAGCGGCGGATGTCGCGCACCCGCGGCAGCAGGTCGACCAGGAGCTCGGCCTGGCGGCGGCGCGCGCGGGAGGCGTAGGCGAAGCCGGTGGCCACCAGGGAGCGCTCCGGGTCGGTCTCCCTCGAGACCGCGAGGGTCTCGGTGCCCTGCGGATCGGTGCGGGTGGCGCCGGCACCCCGGGCGGCGCTGTAGAGCGCGTCGGCCGAGGGGTCGTAGACGGCGCCGGCGACGACCTCGCCGTCGACGGCCGCGGCCACGGAGACGGCGAAGGCGGGCAGCCCGTAGACGAAGTTGACGGTGCCGTCGATCGGGTCGATGACCCAGGAGACCCCCGAGTGGGAGGCGACCTGGGAGCCCTCCTCGCCGATGACGCCGTCGCCGGGGCGCAGGCGCGCGATCTCGCCGACGATGAACTCCTCGCTCATCGTGTCGACGACGGTGACCGGGTCGACCGGCGAGGACTTCGTCATGGTGTAGGCGCGCACGTCGCCGAGCTCGGCGCGCCGGGTGCGCACGCGCACGCCGGCCTCCCGGGCGATCTCGGCGGCCAGGTCGCGCAGCTCGGTCGGCTCAGTCATCTTCTCCGTCTCACTCCTCGAGGTGGTGGGGCCCGCCCCGGCGGCGCCGGGGCGGTCGTCACACCCGCCATTGTCCCACCGCCGCGGCGCATGTGCCTCGGTAGGATGAGACGCATGGCTAAGCAGGACAACGTCGGATTCGGCGTGGACATCGGCGGCTCCGGGATCAAGGGCGCCCTCGTCGACCTGGACGAGGGCGTCTTCATCGGGGACCGCCACAAGATCAAGACCCCGAAGAAGTCGACGCCGGAGAACGTCGCGGCCGTCGTCGCCGAGGTCGTCGAGCACTTCGAGTGGGACGGCCCCGTCGGCATCACCCTGCCGGCGATCGTGCACGGACAGGTCGCGCACTCGGCGGCCAACATCGACAAGTCCTGGGTGGGCACCGACCTGCAGGAGCTCTTCCACGCCCACCTCGGCGACCGCGAGATCTCGGTGCTCAACGACGCCGACGCCGCCGGCGTGGCCGAGGCCGCCCACGGCGTGCCCGAGGCCTCCAAGGGCGCGGTGATCTTCCTGACCCTGGGCACCGGCATCGGCTCGGCGCTGCTCATCGACGGCCAGCTGTTCCCCAACACCGAGCTGGGGCACCTGATCATCGACGGCGAGCACGCCGAGCACTTCGCCTCCTCGGGGGTCAAGGACCGCGAGGACCTCAGCTACAAGCAGTGGGCCAAGCGCGTCAGCGTGGCCCTCAACGAGTACGACCGCCTCTTCTCCCCCGACGCCTTCATCGTCGGCGGCGGGATCTCGCGCAAGGCCGACAAGTGGATCCCGAAGCTGACCGTGGAGACCCCGGTCATCCCCGCCGACCTGCGCAACACCGCCGGCATCGTCGGCGCGGCCATGGCCGTCCACGACCACCTGCAGCCCTGAGCGGCCGAGCTGAGACGGACCGAGACCAACCGAGGCGAACTGAAAGGACACCGTTGACCCGACCCGAGGAGAACACCGGGAATCTGACCGAGGCGGACGCCACGGAGCTGCTCGCCGCCCGCTACGGCGCGGAGAACGCCCCGCGGACCACGCCGGCCCCGTTCACGGAGACAATCGCCAACCAGCTGCGGCACCGCTCCGTGCGCCGCTGGCTGGCCCGCGACGTCGACGAGGCCACGCTCACGGCGATTCTTTCCGCCGCGCAGTCGGCCGCGACGTCGTCAAACAAGCAGACCGTCTCCGTGGTCGCCGTGCGTGACCCCGCGACCAAGCAGAGCCTGGAGGAGGCCGCCCGGCAGATGGCCGGGCACATCGCGCGCGCCCCGGTGGTGCTCGTCTGGCTGGTCGACCACTCCCGGGCCCGGCTGCTCGCCGCACGCGCGGCCGCCGGCGGCGAGGCGCCGGACCTGGGCGGGCTGGGCTACCTCGAGGAGGTGCTCGCATCGGTCACGGACGTCGGCATCGCCGCGCAGGCCGCCGTCGACGCCGCCGAGTCGATGGGCCTGGGCACCGTCTACCTGGGTTCCCTGCGCAACGACGTCCCCCGCGTGCGCGAGCTCGTCGGCGCCCCGCGCGACGTCGTGCCCGTGCTCGGGATGGCCATCGGCCACCCGGACCCGGAGGAGAAGGCCGGTACCAAGCCGCGCCTGCCGCTCGAGCTCTTCGCCCACCGGGACCGCTACGTCGACTGCCGCACGGACCCGGAGGCGGCGGCCGCGCTGGCCGCCTACGACGAGACGCTGGCCGGGTACTACTCGCGTTACGGCGCCCACTCGGCGTGGTCGGACCAGCTGCTGGGTCGTCTCTCGGAGAAGGCGGCGACGAAAACCACTCGCCACCTGCTGCGCGAGGAGTTCAACCGCTCCGGTTACGGCCTGCGCTAGAGCGCACCCGGACCGCGCCGGGGAAGGGGTGCACACCGCCGCGCGGCTTTGATCTATACTGGGCGCTTGTCAACTCGTGGCCCTGGTGTCTCTCCGGACCGTAAGGCAGGCGCCGGGGACCACGATCCGGGGGCCGCCGAACGCCCGCTGTCAGGGCGCGGCGACCTCGTAGAGGAGGCGCCCGGCACCCCGTCGGGAACCTTCCGGGACTTGTAGGTAGAGCGAAAGGGCGTACGTGGCAGCCACCGGCACTCCAGGAAACCCCACCGACGGCCAGCAGGCCGAGAGCGCATCGGGCGAGGGGACTGTCGCGCGCAAGACGGCCAAGAAGACCGCCAAGAAGTCGGCGCGCAAGACCGCCCGCAAGGCGACTCCCCGCCGTGCCGCGACCGCCGGCACCACCGCGACCGCGGAGAAGACGCCCGCGGCGTCCTCCGCGAAGACCAAGGCCGCCGCCGACACCAAGGCCGCGGCCCCCGCCGACGCCTCCTCCGCCGAGGAGGCCGCCCCGGCGAAGAAGACCGCCAAAAAGACGGCGAAGAAGTCCACGCGCAAGGCCACCAAGAAGGCGACGAAGAAGTCCGCCCGCAAGACCACGCGCAAGGCGACGAAGTCGACGGCCAAGAAGACCGCGAAGAAATCGGCCAAGAAGGCGACGAAGAAGACCACCGCCAAGAAGGCGACCGCCAAGGCCACCTCCCCCGAGGACGTGTCCCAGGAGGACGTCGAGGAGAACGAGTTCGCCCACGACGAGGGTCACGACGACGCCCACGCCGAGGCGCACGCCCACGGTGAGGGCCACGACGACCACGACGAGGAGGAGGACGGCTCCTCGGTCTGGGACGAGGACGAGTCGGCCGCGCTGCGCCAGGCGCGCAAGGACGCGGAGCTGACCGCCTCGGCGGACTCCGTGCGCGCCTACCTCAAGCAGATCGGCAAGGTCGCCCTGCTCAACGCCGAGCAGGAGGTCTCGCTGGCCAAGCGCATCGAGGCCGGCCTCTACGCCAACCACCGCATGGAGCAGATGGCCAAGGCCTTCGCCGACGGCGACAAGGAGGCCCGCCTGACCCCGGCGGTCAAGCGCGACCTGCGCTCCATCGCCCGCGACGGCCGCAAGGCCAAGAACCACCTGCTCGAGGCGAACCTGCGCCTGGTCGTCTCCCTGGCCAAGCGCTACACCGGCCGCGGCATGGCCTTCCTGGACCTGATCCAGGAGGGCAACCTCGGCCTGATCCGTGCCGTCGAGAAGTTCGACTACACCAAGGGCTACAAGTTCTCCACGTACGCCACCTGGTGGATCCGCCAGGCGATCACGCGCGCGATGGCCGACCAGGCGCGCACCATCCGCATCCCGGTGCACATGGTCGAGGTCATCAACAAGCTGGGCCGTATCCAGCGCGAGCTGCTGCAGGACCTGGGCCGCGAGCCCACCCCGCAGGAGCTGGCCAAGGAGATGGACATCACCGAGGAGAAGGTGATCGAGATCCAGCAGTACGCCCGCGAGCCGATCTCCCTGGACCAGACCATCGGCGACGAGGGCGACAGCCAGCTCGGCGACTTCATCGAGGACTCCGAGGCCGTGGTGGCCGTCGACGCGGTCTCCTTCACGCTGCTGCAGGATCAGCTGCAGGACGTGCTGACCACGCTCTCTGAGCGTGAGGCCGGCGTGGTGCGCCTGCGCTTCGGGCTCACCGACGGCATGCCGCGCACCCTCGACGAGATCGGCCAGGTCTACGGGGTGACCCGCGAGCGCATCCGCCAGATCGAGTCGAAGACGATGTCGAAGCTGCGCCACCCCTCGCGCTCGCAGGTGCTGCGCGACTACCTCGACTAGTCCCCCACCTTCAATTTCCGACGCCCGCGTGTGCCCCCACGCGGGCGTTTCCCTTTGCGCGTCTGCGGTGCGGGCCGCGGCTGCCGCCGCGCGCCCTCCCCCGGGGCCGGTCCCTCCTTACGGTCCCTGCGACGCGGCGTCAGCCGCGTCGCCTACCACTTGCGCAGGTAGGCGATGCGGTCGCGCAGCTCCTGGGCGGAGCACAGCGCGGTCGGCGGCCCGCCGCAGGCGCGGCGGGCCTCGTTGTGGATCGAGCCGTGCGGGCGCCCGGTGCGCGCCGCGGTGATCGAGACGATCGCGTTGAGCTCCTTGCGCAGCTTCGGCAGCTCCTCGCTGGCCACGCGCTCGCGCGCCCGACGGGCGCCCTCGGTGCGCGAGGCCTCGCGCTCGCGGCGCTGGTTCTCCTCGGTCTGCTTGGCCTGGCGGGTGCGCGCGTCGAGCTGCTCGGTCTGGCGGCGTTGCAGGAGTGCCTTGACCTGCTCGGCGTCGAGCAGCCCGGGAAGGCCCAGGTACTCGCGCTCCTCGGCGGAGCCCGCGCCGGCGCCGGTGCCGTAGGTGGAGCCCTCGTAGATCAGGGAGTCCAGCTCGGCCTCGGCGCCGAGGGACTGGTAGCCGGTCTCCTCGTCGGGCTCGTTCTTCTCCCGGTTGGCCTCGGCCAGGGCCTCGTCGTCCCAGCCGCCGTTGTCGCGGTGGGGCTTGCCCAGCACGTGGTCGCGGGACTTCTCCAGCTTCGCGGCCAGGTCCAGCAGGACCGGGACACTGGGCAGGAAGATCGAGGCGTTCTCGCCGGGCATGCGCGAGCGCACGAAGCGCCCGATGGCCTGGGCGAAGAACAGCGGCGTGGAGGCGGCGGTGGCGTAGACGCCCACGGCGAGCCGCGGGACGTCGACGCCCTCGGAGACCATGCGCACGGCCACCATCCACTCGTCGGTGGAGGCGGAGAACTCGTCGATGCGGTCGGAGCTGCCCGGCTCGTCGGAGAGCACGACGGTCACCGGCGTCGAGGAGTAGCGCTCGAGGATCTTGGCGTAGGCGCGGGCGGTCTTGGTGTCGCTGGCGATGACCAGGCCGCCGGCGTCCGGCATGTTGTTGCGCAGCTGCTGCAGCCGGGTGTGCGCGGCGGAGAGCACCGCCGGGATCCAGTCGCCGCGCGGGTCGAGCGCGGTCTTCCAGGCCCGGGCGGTCTGCTCGGCGTTGAGCGGCTCGCCCAGGCGGGCGGCGTACTCCTCGCCGGCGGAGTCGCGCCAGCGGGCCTCGCCGGAGTAGGCCAGGAAGATCACGGGGCGCACCACGCCGTCGGCGAGCGCGTCGGAGTAGCCGTAGGTGTGGTCGGCGCGGCTGACCAGGTGACCCTCGCCGTCCTCCTCGTAGCGCACGAAGGGAATGGCGGCGTCGTCGGAACGGAACGGGGTACCGGTCAGCGCGAGGCGGTACTCGGCGTCGCGGTAGGCCTCGCGGATGCCGTCGCCCCAGCTCTTCGCGTCGCCTCCGTGGTGGATCTCGTCGAGGATGACGAGCGTACGCCGGGCGGTGGACACGGCGTGGTGCTTGAACGGGTGCAGCGAGACCTGGGCGTAGGTGACGGCCACCCCGTCGAAGTTGCGGTTGAAGCCGTCGGAGTTCTTGAACTCCGCGTCCAGGGAGATGCCTACCCGTGCCGCGGCCTTGGCCCACTGCACCTTGAGGTGCTCGGTGGGCACGACGACCACGACGCGGTCGACGGCGCGCACGTCGAGAAGCTCGACGGCCACGCGCAGCGCGAATGTCGTCTTGCCCGCGCCGGGCGTGGCCACGGCCAGGAAGTCCTTGGGGCGCTCGGTCAGGTACTTGCGCAGGGCGCGCGCCTGCCAGTCGCGCAGCCGCCCCCTGATGAGCTGCCGGGTCACTTCTTGCGCAGGCTCCTGTAGATCCGTTCGCAGTCGGGGCACACGGGGGAACCCGGCTTGGCCTGCTTGGTCACCGGGAAGGTCTCGCCGCACAGCGCGACGACCATTTTTCCGCTCACCGCGGAGTCCACGATCTGGTTCTTCTTGACGTAGTGGAAGAACTTCGGCGTGTCGTCGGTGGTGCCGGTGCTCTCCCGGGTGTCTGGGCGCTCGATGGTGGTCGTTCCGGTTTTCACGGACCCCATAATGCCCCAACCGTGACTCGGCGGTCCATCGGGGGTCTACCCTTGGTAGGCGATGAACGAGGGCACTGCAGGTGAGGACGCGAAGACGTCGGGCGACGACGTCTTCTTCGTCGACGCGCCCGCCGACACCCCCGCCGCGGCCGCCGGCGGCCACCACCGCTGGCGGCTGCGCCGGCGGCGCGCGGAGCTGATCACCTCGCAGCACCGCACCGCCGGGCAGAACCTGCACCGGCGCAAGGTCATCTACCTGACCCTGCAGCTGCTGCGCCTGCCGCTGATCGCGCTGGCGATCATGACCTACCTGGTCTGGGAGAACTGGTGGCTGGCGACGATCGTCTTCATCGTCTCCGTGCCGCTGCCCTGGATCGCGGTGGTCATCGCCAACGAGAAGGGTGAGGTCGCCGACAAGCGCGAGCGCAACGTCTACAAGCCGGCCGCCGCGCGCGAGTACCGCCGGGCCGTCGCCGCGCAACACGCCGAGCAGCTCGACGGGGCGCGGTACCGCGAGCTCGGCCCCGGACGCGCGCAGGCGACCGAGGAGCCCCATCCCACCATCGACGACCCGAACTGGAGGCCCAGTAAGTGACCCGACCCGACGCCGCGACCGACCACCTCTCCGGCCCCGCCGCGCGCCTGGCCGCCCGCCTCATCGAGCTCGGCTTCACCGAGCCCGGCCTCCACGACGCCCTCGACGGCGAGGCCGTCGCCGCCCTGCACCGCGGCGAGCCGGCCGCCGTCGCCTGGACCCTCGAGCGCACCGCGACCGACCTCGAGGTGCCCGTGCGCGCCTTCCTGCTGCGCGAGCCGGTACCCGAGGCGCAACTCGCCGAGGTCCTCGGTGCCGATCTTGTCGCCGCGCTGGTTGCCGCCGGCGTCTTCGAGGCCGCCCCGATTGACGACGCCCCGCGTGCCGACGCCGGCGGTTCCGGCGCCGTCGCCACCGGACGCGCACTGCGCGCGCTCGTCGACGTGCGCCCCGTCCACCTGAACGGCGCCGACCGCGTCGTCTTCTCCGACCGCGACGCCTCGGTCACCGACGCCGAGCAGCGCCTGGACCACGTGCCCGGCATGGGCCAGGCCAGCCTGACCCTGCTGCGCTCGGTGCCGGACTCCCCCGTCGGCTCCCTGCTCGACCTCGGCTGCGGCTGCGGCGTGCAGTCGCTGGCCCAGGCCGGTCTCGCCGAGAAGATCACCGCCACCGACGTGCTCGACCGCGCCCTCGAGTTCACCCGCGCCACCCTGGCCGGCGTCGGGCGCGCGGACGCCGAGGTGGTCAACGGCCCCTGGTTCGAGCCGGTGGCCGGACGCCGCTTCGACCGGATCGTGTCCAACCCGCCGTTCGTCGTCGGCCCGCCCGAGGTCGGCCACGTCTACCGCGACTCCGGGCTCGGCCTGGACGCCGCGAGCGCGACCGTCGTCTCCGGGGTTCCCGGGCACCTCAACCCCGGCGGGCACGCCCATCTGCTGGCCGCCTGGGTGCACCGCGCCGGTGAGAACTGGGCGGCCCGGGTGGCCTCCTGGCTGCCCGAGGAGGGCGTGGCCGCCTGGGTCCTCGAGCGCGACCGGGTGGACCCCTCGACCTACGTGGGCACCTGGCTGCGCGACGAGGGCGTGGACCCGCGCTCCCCGGAGGGTGCGGCGCGCACCCGCGCATGGCTGGACTACTTCGCCGCCGAGCAGGTCGAAGCGGTCGGCTTCGGCTTCGTGGCCGTGGAGAACATCGGCGAGGCACCCTCCGAGGTCGTCGCCGAGGAGCTGACCCAGGCCTTCACCGACCCGCTCGGCCCCGAGGTCGAGGAGTACTTCCGGCGTGCGGCCTGGCTGCGCGAGCGTGACGCCGAGGGCGTGCTCGCCGCGAACTTCCGGGTGCGCCCCGGGGTGGCGCTCGAGGAGGTCGGCCTGCCCGACGCCGGGGCCGGCATGGGCTTCGCGGACGAGGTCAAGCGCCTGACCCGCACCGACGGGCCGCGCTTCAGCCACGAGGTCGACGCACACGTCGCCGCCGTGGTCGCCGGTCTGCACCCGCAGGGGCTCACGCTTTCCGACGTCGCGGAGCTCTACGCCGCGGCCAAGGGGCTCGACGCCGGGGAGGTGCGCGCCGGGGCGGCGGCCGTGGCCGCCGACCTGGTGCGCCACGGCCTGCTGCTGCCGGCCGACCAGGCCGACTAGGCCGCCCACGCACCCACGGCGCGGGAACCGCCCGCGGGGCGGGGCGCGACGTCGGCAATTGAAGAGGACAAGAGGAAGAGGTAGACGATGAGAGCCGTTCTGACCCGGGTGAGCTCGGCGTCGGTGACCGTCGACGGCGAGACCGTCGGCGCGATCGAGGAGCCGGGGCTGCTCGCCCTGGTCGGCGTGCACCGCGAGGACGGGGACGCCGACATCGAGAAGATGGTGCGCAAGATCGCCGAGCTGCGCGTGCTCGACGGCGAGGTCTCCGTGACCGACGCCGCCGCCCCGGTGCTCCTGGTCAGCCAGTTCACCCTCTACGGGCGCACCGCCAAGGGACGCAGGCCCTCCTGGTCGGACGCCGCCGGCGGCGAGCAGGCCGAGGCGGCGATCGCGGAGGTGACCGCGGGGCTGCGCGAGCGCGGTGTCACGGTGGCCGAGGGGCGCTTCGGGGCGATGATGCGCGTCGCCTCCGTCAACGAAGGTCCCTTTACCGTGCTGCTGGACACGCGCGAGTGAGTTCCGGGGCACCCACGACTGACCCCGAAAAGGGGCACGGGAACTTTCCCGCCCGCCCGTGCGTTACACCCTTCGAGACGGCAACACTGAGGAGGCCTGCATGACAACTGCGTCCGCCAAGGACCACGACTCGAAGGACGCCCCCCACGACAAGGGCAGTCGCCGCAACCAGACCAACGACAACCCGTCGGCCGATCTGGTCCGCGTCTACCTCAACGGCATCGGCAAGACCGCGCTGCTGACCGCGGAGGAGGAGGTCGAGCTCGCCCAGCAGATCGAGGTCGGGCTCTATGCGGACCGGGTGCTCAATCACTCCGACCAGCGTCTCACCCGCGCCAAGAAGCGCGACCTGAAGGTCCTCATCCGCGAGGGTCGCAAGGCGCGCAGCCACCTACTCGAGGCCAACCTGCGCCTCGTGGTCTCCCTGGCCAAGCGCTACACCGGCCGCGGCATGCCGCTGCTGGACCTGATCCAGGAGGGCAACCTGGGGCTCATCCGCGCGATGGAGAAGTTCGACTACGCCAAGGGCTTCAAGTTCTCCACCTACGCGACCTGGTGGATCCGCCAGGCGATCACCCGCGGCATGGCCGACCAGTCGCGCACCATCCGCCTGCCCGTCCACCTCGTCGAGCAGGTCAACAAGCTCTCCCGCATCAAGCGCGAGCTCTACCAGCACCTCGGCCGCGAGGCGACCAACGAGGAGCTGGCCGAGGAGTCCGGCATCCCCGAGCACCGCATCGAGATGCTGCTGCGCCAGTCGCGCGACCCGGTCAGCCTGGACATGCCCGTCGGCGCCGACGAGGAGGCCCCGCTGGGCGACTTCATCGAGGACGCCGAGGCCGCCGACGCGGAGACCGCCGTGGTCGCCTCGCTGCGCCACTCGGACATCCGCTCCGTGCTGGGCACGCTCGAGGACCGCGAGGAGGACGTCATCCGCCTGCGCTACGGTCTCGACGACGGCGTGCCGCGCACCCTCGACCAGATCGGCCGGCGCTTCGGGCTCTCGCGTGAGCGCGTGCGCCAGATCGAGCGCGAGGTGATGAGCAAGCTGCGCGACGGCGAGCGCGCCGACCGCCTGCGCGACTACGCCCTCTAGCCTTCCTCCCCCGCCCGGGCCCGGTTCCGGGGGTCATCCCCTCCCGGGCCTGGTCCCGGGCACCTTCCCCGTCGCCGTGGGCGGCGGGGATTTCTGCTGCACGGGGCAGTTAGGTATGCAGTTCTGAACGGCACGTGGGTCGCAATCCGCCCACGGAAGGCGAGCCTGGCGTATTCTGGTCGCGAACGCAGGTTCGGCGGCGTTGTCTCACCGACGGCGCAGGATTGATAAGATAACTTCATTATCCGCGGCGGATTCATTGCCCGTCTGCGGATCGTCCCCCGCCGGCGCCGGTGTCGCCGACAGGTCAGCCGCTGACAGCAGAGCACGAAGAGGTCCGAGAACGTGAGAGATCTGGTCGACACGACGGAGATGTACCTCCGCACGATCTACGAACTGGAAGAAGAGGGCATCACGCCGCTGCGCGCCCGCATCGTCGAGCGCCTCGAGCAGTCCGGCCCCACCGTCAGCCAGACCGTGGCCCGCATGGAGCGCGACGGCCTGCTGCACGTGCGCCAGGACCGCAGCCTCGAGATGACCGAGGAGGGGCGCGCCCGCGCCATCTCCGTGATGCGCAAGCACCGTCTGGCCGAGCAGCTGCTCACCGACGTGCTCGACCTGGACATCCACCAGGTCCACGAGGAGGCCTGCCGCTGGGAGCACGTGATGAGCGACGAGGTCGAGCGCCGCGTGATCGCCGTGCTCGACGACCCGACGCTCTCTCCCTTCGGCAACCCCGTGCCCGGCCTCGAGGAGCTCGGCACGAAGGGCCCGGAGCCCCTGGAGCGCGGCGTGCGCCCGGTCGACCTGCCCGAGGGTGAGACCGTGCACGTGCGCCTGCTGCAGATCAACGAGATCCTGCAGGTCGACGTGCGCCAGTTCCGCGCCCTGACCGAGATCGGCGCCGTCGTCGGCGCCGAGATCGACGTGACCAACATCGACGGCACCGTCACCGTCGCCCACGACGGGCAGTCAGTCGAGCTGGCCGACTACCTCGGCCACGCCCTGCGCGTCGAGAGGATCGACGAATGAGCCAGTCGCGCCCGCTGCGCCTGCTGGTCACCGGCGGCGCGGGCTACGTCGGCAGCGTCTGCTCGCACGTGCTGGTCGAGGCCGGCCACGAGGTCACCGTCCTCGACGACCTGTCCACCGGCAACCGCGGCGCGGTGCCGGATGAGGCGGAGCTCGTCGTCGGCGACATCGACGACGCCGCCGACCAGGTCCTCGCCGAGGGAGACTTCGACGGCGTGCTGCACTTCGCCGCCTGCTCGCTGGTCGGCGAGTCGGTGGAGAAGCCGGACGTCTACTGGCACCACAACCTCGTCTCGACGCTGAAGCTGCTCGACGCGATGCGCGCCCACGGGGTCGATAACCTCGTCTTCTCCTCGACGGCCGCCACCTACGGCGAGCCGGCCGAGGTGCCGATCACCGAGGACTTCCCCACCGCGCCGACCAACCCCTACGGCGCGACGAAGCTGTCCATCGACCACCTGATCACCTCGTACGCGGCGGCCTTCGGCCTCGGCGCGACGAGCCTGCGCTACTTCAACGTCGCCGGTGCCCACGGTGCCGTCGGCGAGTCGCGCGAGGTGGAGACCCACCTGATCCCGCTGGTGCTGCAGGTCGCACTGGGGCAGCGCGAGAAGATCTTCATCTTCGGCGACGACTACCCCACCGAGGACGGCACCGCGGTGCGCGACTACATCCACATCCGCGACCTCGCCGACGCCCACCTGCTGGCGCTGACGACCAACGAGCCGGGCCGCCACCGCATCTTCAACCTCGGCTCCGGCGACGGCTACTCGGTGCGCCAGGTCATCGAGACCTGCCGCGAGGTCACCGGGCACCCGATCCCCGCCGAGGTCGCCCCGCGCCGCGCCGGCGACCCGGCCGTGCTCGTCGCCTCCTCCGAGCGGATCAAGAAGGAGCTCGGCTGGAACCCGACGCGCACGGACCTGCCGCGCATCGTCGCCGACGCCTGGGCCTTCACCAAGGACCTCGACGCCGCGGCCTACCGCGCCGGGAAGGCCTGAGCCTCCTCCTCTTCTCCTGAGCCGTCCGGACACCCGCCCGGGCGGCTCAGTTTTTGGCTGCCCGTTCCGGCCCGACCGTTCACGCCGCAAGTCCGTCGATCCCGCCGGCCGGGTCGGCGCCCGCCACGCCGAGGCGCTCGGCGACCTGACGGCTGCCGCGGCGTACCCGCTCGGCGACGATCTCCGGGCGGCACCGCAGCTGCGCCTCGCACAGCAGGCGGGTGAGCCGGTGGCCCGGGAACTCCGTGCGCGCCACCGCCAGCGCGGCGGCCACCCGGTGCCCGTGGCCGGCGGGACCGGCGACCAACGAGTAGAGGCACAGCGCGTTGGCCCGGGCGTCACCGGTGAGCACCCGCGAGAGCCGCGCCAGGACCCGCTCGGCGGCCCGGGGACGCTCCAGCACCGTCGCGGCCACCGCGTCGCGCAGGTGGATCTCGCCGAGAGCGCCCGCCAGGCAGGCGAGATCTTCCGGATCGGCGCCACCGACAAGCCCTTGACCTTGACTTTCGTCGGTCAAGGCACGTTCGGCCGCGCCGACGACGGTCGCGAACGAGGCACGCCCGGCCTCTCCCCCGCGCCGCACCGCGGCCGCCAGGCCGCGGGCGCGCTCGACGGCGACGGTCAAGGCGACGGTACCGGGCGCGACGTCGTCAATCTCTTCTCCGGCGCGCGCGAAGAACTCCAGGGCGGCCTGCCGGTCGGGCTCGGGCAGCTCACCGCGGCGCAGCAGCGGGCCCATCGCGGCGGCGGCGACGACCTCGGGGATGCGCCCGCCGTACCAGTCGTCGAGGGGCTCGGCGCCCGGCGGGGAGAACTCGAGCTCGTACGTCCCGCCGGCCAGCACCCCCTCGGTGCTCCAGCAGCCGAGCAGCTCGGCGTCCCCGGCGCGCGAGGCGGAAAACAGCAGCTCGCAGACGCGGTCGCGCTCGGCGGGCTCAGTCGTGATGACGAAGGCGGCGATGACGCACCCGCCGCCGGCCCGGTGGGCGTCCAGGCTGCCGAGGGCGGAGTCGAGGGCCTCGGCGCAGACGGGGCGCAGGTCCACGCGCAGGACGGGGCCTAAGGCGAAGCGCGTGCCGTCGTCGACGAAGGCGGCGAGCACCAGGGAGTCCTCGGGGAAGAAGCCGAAGACGGCGGGCAGGTTGGCGATCAGGTCTCCGGGAGTGTGCAGGGTGTGTTCCGTGGAATCGGTCATGGCGCCATCGTGACCGCAGCCGCCACCCGGCGCGCGGCGGTACCCGCCCGCCTGTGGACAACCCCGCACGATCCACAGGACCGGCCGCGCGGGGCGGCCCGTGAGACGCGGCGCACGGCTATAATCGACGGTTCAGACCGGGGCTTTGACCGCCCGCCGCAGACCCCCCACGGAATTATCGGCGGGGCCGGTGGCGTTGTACCCGGTGTGACCGTGAGCGTCCCGCCGACCGGGGCGGTCGCGGCGAAGCGAGAAGGTAAGGGAGGCACGTCATGAACGACGACGAGCGTCGGATGTACGAGCTGGAGTACCCCACCCCGGAGATCCGGGACGGACACCAGCACGGGCCCACCCTCGTGGTGGCGCTGCAGGGGTACGCGGACGCCGGGCAGGCCGTCGAGGCCGTCTCCGAGCACCTGCTCGCCGCCCTGGAGAACCGCCTGGTCGCCTCCTTCAACACCGACGAGCTGGTCGACTTCCGCTCGCGCCGGCCCGCAGTGACCATGGAGGACCACGAGATCATCCGCACCGACGAGATCAACCTCGACATGCGCGTGCTGCGCGACCCCGAGGGCCGGTCCTTCCTGCTGCTGTCGGGCCCCGAGCCGGACATGCGCTGGAACGCCTTCACCGAGGCCGTCACCGACCTGGTCGAGCGCTACGACGTGGAGAACACCATCTGCCTGTACTCCGCGCCGATGACCGTGCCGCACACCCGCCCGCTGGTCGTCTCCGCCCACGGCAACGCCCCCGGGCTCGTCGGCCGGATGTACCGCTTCGACGGCAAGGTGGTCCTGCCGGGATCGGCCGCGCTGCGCATCGAGGCGGCCCTGGCGCGCGCCGGGCGCAACGTCGCCGGCTACACCGCGCACGTGCCGCACTACGTGGCCGCCTCCCCCTACCCCGCCGCGACGCTGAACCTGCTGCGCTCGGTCGCCGACGCCACCGACCTCGACCTGCCGCTGCGCACCCTCGAGCACGACGCGCGCCGGGTGGCCGAGCAGCTAGCCGAGCAGACCGACGACTCCGGTGAGATCCAGCAGGTCGTGCGCGCCCTCGAGGAGCAGTACGACGAGGCCGTGGAGAAGTACCGCGAGGCCCACCCGCGCGCGGTCATGCCCGGCGAGGCGGAGCTGCCCAGCGGCGAGGAGCTCGGCGCCGAGTTCGAACGCTTCCTGGCGCGCCTCGACGAGCCGGGTGAGGACGGCGGCGACGGCCGACACGGCGAGAACGGCGAAGACGGCGGCGACGGCGAGGGCCCGGACGCCCCGCAGCCGCCCGAGGGCGAGTAGCCCCGAGCGCCCCGCCCCGATTGACGACGTCCCGCCGATCGCCGTCGGCGCGCACGCCCGGGTGCGCGGCCACCCGGCCCGGGTTCGCCCCACGCGCCGAGCGGCCGCCCGGCTAGGGTGGGCAGGGTGAATCTCGCCCAGATGCTGCCCGACCTCGACGAGGTGCCCGCCTCCCTCGTCGACGAGTCCATCCTCGACTCGTTCACCGCCTGGACCCGCTCGAAGGGCATCGAACTCTACCCCGCCCAGGAGGAGGCGGCGCTCAACCTGGTGGCCGGCGACAACGTCGTGCTGGCCACCCCCACCGGCTCGGGCAAGTCGATGGTCGCCATCGCCGCGCACTTCACCGCGATGGCCAAGAAGCAGCGCAGCTTCTACACCGCCCCGATCAAGGCGCTGGTCTCCGAGAAGTTCTTCGCCCTGTGCGACGTCTTCGGCCCCGAGCAGGTCGGCATGATGACCGGCGACGCCACCGTCAACGGCAACGCCCCGATCATCTGCGCCACCGCCGAGATCGTCGCCAACATCGCGCTGCGCGACGGAAAGCGCGCCGGCGTCGACCAGGTGGTCATGGACGAGTTCCACTACTACTCCGACCCCGAGCGCGGCTGGGCCTGGCAGGTCCCGCTGCTCGAGCTGCCCCAGGCGCAGTTCCTCCTCATGTCCGGCACCCTGGGCGACACCACGGACCTGCGAAAGGACCTCACCGAGCGCACCGACCGGGCCACCCAGCTCGTCGGCGCGGACGCGAAGCGCCCGGTGCCCCTCGAGTTCGAGTACGCCACCGACCCGGTCCACGAGACCATCGAGCGCCTCCTGGAGAACAACCGCGCGCCCGTCTACGTGGTGCACTTCTCCCAGCGCGAGGCCACCGAACGCGCCCAGGCGCTGACCTCCCTGAAGCTGCTGACCGACGAGGAGAAGGAGCGCCTGCACACCGAGCTGGCCGGCTTCCGCTTCACCACCACCTTCGGAAAGACGCTCTCCAAGCTGGTCCGCCGCGGCATCGGCGTGCACCACGCGGGGCTTCTGCCCAAGTACCGCCGCCTGGTCGAGCGCCTCTCCCAGACCGGCCTGCTCAAGGTCATCTGCGGCACCGACACCCTGGGCGTGGGCATCAACGTGCCCATCCGCACGGTGCTGATGACCGGCCTGGCCAAGTTCGACGGCACCCGCCAGCGCGTGCTGAAGTCCCGCGAGTTCCACCAGATCGCCGGGCGCGCGGGCCGCGCCGGCTTCGACACCACCGGCTACGTCGTCGTGCAGGCCCCCGAGCACGAGATCGAGAACATCCGGGCCCGCGCCAAGGCCGGAAACGACCCGAAGAAGCTCAAGAAGGTGCGCACCAAGCACGCCCGCGACGGCGAGGTGACCTGGTCGAGGAAGACCTTCGACCGGCTCGTCGACGCGCCCTCCGAGCAGATGCACTCGCAGTTCCGCGTCTCCAACTCGATGGTGATCAACATCCTGGCGCGCCCGGGCGACGCCTACGGGCACTTCCGGCACCTGCTGCGCGGCAACCACGAGACGCGCGCCCGCCAGAACCGCGACATCCTGACCACCGTCGGGCTGGTGCGCGGGCTGATCAACGCCGGCGTGGTCGAGCGCGCCCCCGGCGGCGGGCCGGACGAGGCCGGGCGCACCTACCGCCTGACCCGCGAGGTGCCCCGCGACTTCGCCCTCAACCAGCCGCTGAGCCCGTTCGCCCTGGCGGCCCTCGAGCTGCTCGACCCGGACTCGCCGACGTTCACCCTCGACGTCGTCAGCGTCTTCGAGTCCGTCCTCGACGACCCGCGCCCCATCCTACGCGCCCAGCGCAGCGAGGCGCGCGGCCGCGAGATCGCCGAGCTGAAGGCCGACGGCGTCGACTACACCGAGCGCATGGCCATCGTCGAGGACATCACTTGGCCGAAGCCTCTGGAGGAGCTTCTCGACGCCGCGTTCGAGACCTATGCGCAGGGCGCGCCGTGGGCGCGGGAGTTCGACGTCTCGCCGAAGTCGGTCGTGCGCGACATGGTCGAGCACGCCATGACCTTCTCCGACCTGGTCTCCGCCTACGGGCTCGGCCGCTCGGAGGGCGTGGTGCTGCGCTACCTCACCGACGCGTGGCGCACCCTGGCCCACACGGTGCCGGAGGCCTACTACACCGACGAGCTCGACGACATCGTCGTCTGGCTCGGCGAGCTGATCCGCCAGGTCGACTCCTCGCTGGTCGACGAGTGGGCGCAGATGGCCGACCCGGACCAGCCGGTCTCCAAGGAAGTCGTCGCCCAAGAGCTCGCCTTCGGGGTCACCGACCCCAGCGCGCTGACCGCGAACCGCCGCGCCTTCCGCATCATGGTGCGCAACGCCATGTTCCGCCTCGTCGAGCTCTTCGCCGACGAGCGGGAGGACGAGCTGGCGGACGCCTTCGACTACCTGGACGACGCCCCGGACTTCCCGGCGGCGATGGACACCTACTTCAACGAGTTCGACGGGGTGGACACCTCGCCGGCCGCCCGCGGGCCCGAGTACTTCCTCGTCGAGGAGTCGAACGAGCGGCGCTGGCCGGTGCGCCAGATCCTGAGCGACCCCGACAACGACCGCGCCTTCTCGTTCGTCGGCGAGGTCGACCTCGACGCCTCCGACGAGGCCGGCGAGGTGCGCCTGAGCTCGCTGGAGTTCCGCGGGAAGTAGCCCCGGAAAAGAGATTTACGACGCCCGCGGTGGCCCGCGTGGGCGCGCGTGGGCGCGCCGAGGGTACGCCGAGGGTACGCCGAGGGTACGCCGAGGGCGCGGTACCCGCCGCGCCGGGCGGCGCGGCGTCGGAAATTTCCCGTTCCTCGAATATCACGTGACTTATTAGGGGCCGAGATCACATTCCGAGCGGCGATAGGTTACCCTGATTGATATGTCGAACAAGGAGTACCGCCCCACGCTCGCCCAGCTGCGGACGTTCGTCACCATCGCCGAGAACAAGCACTTCGGCACCGCCGCGCAGAAGCTGAACATCTCCCAGCCCTCACTGTCGCAGGCGCTCGTGGCCCTCGAGACGGGGCTCGGGGTCCAGCTCATCGAGCGCTCCACCCGCAAGGTCATCGTCACCGCCATCGGCGAGACGCTGCTGCCCTTCGCCAAGAAGACCCTCGAGGCCGCCGACGCCTTCCTCAACCGTTCCCGCGGCGCCGGCGGCGAGCTGACCGGGCCGCTGACCATCGGGATGATCCCCACGATCGCGCCCTACCTGCTGCCGACCCTGCTGCCGCGCCTGCGCGAGCACTGCCCGCAGTTGAGCCCCTCGGTCGTCGAGGACAAGACCAAGCACCTTCTGACCATGCTGCGCGAGGGCCAGATCGACCTCGCGCTGATGGCGCTGCCCTCAGAGGCCTCCGGCATGGTGGACCTGCCGCTGTACACCGAGGAGTTCGTGGTCGTCGTGCCCGAGAACCACCCGCTGGCCGGCGCCCACGACCTCGACCTCGACGTGCTGGACAAGCTGGACCTGCTGCTGCTCGACGAGGGTCACTGCCTGCACGACCAGATCATCGACCTGTGCCGCCGCGCGGAGATCAACCCGTCGAAGGCCGCGCACGCCGTCACGCGCGCCTCGAGCCTGACCACGCTGATGCAGCTGGTCTCCGCCGGCTTCGGCGCCACCCTCCTGCCGATGAGCGCCGTCGACGCCGAGTGCCACCGCACCGGCGTGGCCACCGCCACCTTCGGCCCGATCGTGCGCGCCGACCGCGAGATCGGCCTGGTCTACCGCTCCTCGAGCTCGCGCGCCCACGAGTTCGAGCAGATCGGCCGGCTGATGCGCGAGGCCTACGACGAGGCCTCCCGCCCCGCCGAGAAACTGCTCGCCTAGGCGCGGCGTCCGGGCGGCGGGCTGCGGGTCGCTCCCGCAGCCGCTCGACGCAGCGCGACGGGCCCCGTACCCGGTGGGTCTCACCGGGTACGGGGCCCGTTTTCTCGGTCGGTGCCGGGGCGGCGGGGCGGCGACTCACGCGCGTCCTCATCCGCGCTCAGCGGCTCACGCGATCCGCGCTCAGCGGCTCACGCGCCGCCGCCCGCACCGGCGGTCACCGACACTCAGCGGCGCTCAGCCGCCCGCACCGAGGCTCAGCGGCGCGCGGGGATCACACCGCCGACGGCCTGCCGGTAGGCGTGCGCCTGCGCGTTGTAGGACGCGGGCATCACCACCAGCAGCGCCAGGCCGAAGGTGATCAGCGTCAGCACGAAGGTGATCAGGCCGAGCAGGATGCTCAGGCCCAGCAGCGGGAAGAAGTTCTTCAGGCCGGCGCGGAAGCCCACGCCGATCGCGGCGCCGAAGGAGGCGCGTCGGTCCGCGACCACCCAGGTCCACAGCGCGGTCAGCGGGCCGGCGATCAGGCCGACCAGGAGGACCAGCAGCATCACGACGCCCAGGCCGATGAGCGCACCGGCGGGCAGGTCGTCGCCGGTCGAGGTGCTGGCGGCGGAGAAGACGGTCAGGAGGAGCCCCGGGACCAGGATCACGGCGACGAGGATGCCGACGACGGCGCTGACCACCACGGACATGCCCAGCGTGGGCAGGTAGTTCAGGTTCTCCTTGAGCATGCTCCAGTCCACGCGCCCGCGGCTGACGTGGCCGAGGGCCAGGTTGTAGACGAGCGGCATCAGGAACAGCATGCCGAAGTTGACCAGCGAGTTGATCACGAAGCCGACCGCGGAGCCGGTCTCGCTGCCGGAGTTGATGTCCGCGGCGACGCCGATGCCGCCGAGCACGCCGACCACGGCCAACACCCCGAGGGTGCCCAGGACCCAGACCTGCCAGCCCGAGAAGACCGCCCGGAAGCCCCAGGCGATCGACTCGGTGATCGAGACCCGGCCGTCGCCCTGACGCACCGCAGGCTCGTCGCCGTAGCCGTAGCCCTGGTCGTAGCCGGCGGCGTCGTAGCCGTAGCCCTCGTAGTCCGCGCCGTAGCCCGCGCCCTGGTCGTAGCCCGCGGCACCGTAACCGGCGCCGGGTTTGCCGAAGTCCTCGCGGTCCTCCGGGTGGGTGGTCGACGGGTAGGCCGGGTAAGAGGGGTACGAGCCGGAGGCCGCACCCTGCCCGGAGCCGGAGCCCGAGCCGTCACCGGAGCCGGAGCCGGGGGTCATTCCGTCGCGGTCGTCCGCGTCCCCTTTGTCACGGGGATCGTTAGGTCCAGTCATCGGGAGAGACCCTTTCTTTTCGGTGCACTGAGTTTCGTACACCGTGAGGCTACCCTTTACCCCCGCCTTCCACCGGCCTGCCGGGGTGCGGCGCGCCCGGGCGGACTAGAATCTCCCCATCGACATGGACTCCAGCAACAACACCGACCGCAACCACGACGCCGACACCGCCGCGCCCTCCCGCGACGAGCTCTACTCCCGGCTCGACGAGGTGAGCATCGCCGACGAGAGAAATTTCCGACGCCGCCTGCGTAAGGCGCGCGCGCCCAAGGCGCGCGCCGCGATCGGCGCCGACATCGACGCAGCCGCGCAACGCCTGCGCGACGTCGACAAGCACGTCCCGGAGATCCACTACCCCGAGCAGCTGCCGGTGACCGCCTGGCACGACGAGATCGCCGAGGCGATCCGCGACAACCAGGTCGTCGTCATCGCCGGCGAGACCGGCTCGGGCAAGACCACGCAGATCCCCAAGATCTGCCTCGAGCTCGGCCGCGGGCGCCGCGGGCGCATCGGACACACCCAACCGCGGCGTCTGGCCGCGCGCACCGTCGCCGAGCGCATCGCCGAGGAGCTCGGCCAGAAGATCGGCGAGACCGTCGGCTACGCCATCCGCTTCGACGACAAGGTCAGCCCGACCACGGCCGTCAAGCTGATGACCGACGGCATCCTGCTCGCCGAGATGCAGCGCGACCGCTGGCTCAACGGCTACGACACGATCATCATCGACGAGGCCCACGAGCGCAGCCTCAACATCGACTTCCTGCTCGGCTACCTGAAGAGGCTGCTGCCGCGCCGGCCGGACCTGAAGGTCATCATCACCTCGGCGACGATCGACCCGGAGCGCTTCGCCCACCACTTCGCCGACGCCGAAGGCGAGCCGGCCCCGGTCCTCGAGGTCTCCGGGCGCACCTACCCCGTCGAGATCCGCTACCGCCCGCTGGAGCGCACGGAGGGCGAGAAGGTCGTCGACACCGACCCGCTCGACGGGCTGGTCTCCGCGTGCGAGGAGCTCATGGCCGAGGGCCCGGGCGACATCCTCTGCTTCTTCCCCGGCGAGCGCGACATCCGCGACGCGATGGACGCCATCGAGGCGCGCCACTGGCGCGGGGTGGAGACCACGCCGCTGTTCGGCCGGCTGAGCAACCAGGAACAGCACCGCGTCTTCTCCCCGCACTCCGGGCGACGCATCGTGCTGGCCACCAACATCGCCGAGACCTCGCTGACCGTGCCGGGCATCCGCTACGTCGTCGACACCGGCACGGCGCGCATCTCGCGCTACTCCACGCGCACGAAGGTCCAGCGCCTGCCCATCGAGCCGGTCTCGCGGGCCAGCGCCAACCAGCGCTCGGGCCGCTGCGGCCGTGTCGCCGACGGCATCGCCATCCGCCTCTACTCCGAGGAGGACTTCAAGTCCCGGCCCGAGTTCACCGACCCGGAGATCCTGCGCACCAACCTCGCCAGCGTCATCCTGCAGATGGCGCTGCTGCGCCTGGGCGACATCGCCGAGTTCCCCTTCGTCGAGCCGCCGGAGCGCAAGGCCATCCGCGACGGCGTGCTGCTGCTCCACGAGCTGGGCGCGATCACCGACCGCGAGCGCGACGGCCTGCCGCAGCTGACCGACGTCGGCCGCGACCTGGCGCGCATCCCGGTCGACCCGCGCCTGGCGCGCATGCTCGTCGAGGCGCGCACGCTCGGCTGCCTGGCGGAGGTCATCGTCATCGTCGCCGCGCTGAGCATCCGCGACATCCGCGAGCGCCCCCTGGAGAAGAAGGCCCAGGCCGACCAGCTGCACGCCCGGTTCAAGGACACCATCAGCGACTTCCTGAGCTACCTGAAGCTGTGGGACTACGTCGAGGAGAAGCGCCACGAGCTCTCCGGCAACGGGCTGCGCAAGCTGATGAAGGCCGAGTACCTGCACTACATGCGCTCGCGCGAGTGGCGCGACCTGATCCGCCAGCTCACAGAGGTCACCGTGCAGCTGGGCTGGCAGAAGACGAAGGTCGTGGGCAAGCGCGACGCCGACGCGATACACCGCGCGCTGCTGACGGGGCTGCTCCAGCACATCGGTGCCCGCGACGGGAAGTCGCGTGAGTTCCAGGGCACCCGCGGCACCCGCTTCATGATCTTCCCCGGCTCCGCGCTGGCGAAGAAGCCGCCGGAGTTCGTCATGGCCGCCGAGGTCGTCGAGACCTCCCGGCTGTGGGCCCGCGACGTCGCCGCCATCGACCCGGCGTGGGTGGAGAAGGCCGCGCCGGGTCTGGTGCGCTACCAGTACTCCGAGCCGTACTGGTCGACGAAGAAGGCCGCGGCGATGGCCCACGAGAAGGCCACGCTCTACGGCGTGCCGATCGTCGCCGACCGCCCGGTTCCCTACCACAAGGTCGACCCGGCGGCCGCGCGCGAGATGTTCATCCGCAACGCGCTGGTCGACGGCGACTGGAACACCCGCCACCACTTCTTCCGCGACAACGCGGTCAAGCTCGAGGAGGCCGCGGAGGTCGAGGAGAAGGCCCGCCGGCGCGGCATCGTCGTCGACGAGGACACGCTCTTCGAGTTCTACGACGCCCGCGTGCCGGAGATGGCGACCACGGGCGCGCACTTCAACAGCTGGTGGAAGCGCAAGCGCCACAAGCAGCCGGACTTCCTCGACTTCTCCCCGGAGAAGCTGCTCACCGACGCCGCCGGGGCCGTGACCGAGGAGTCCTTCCCCGACCACATGCGCATCGGCGACGTCGACTACGAGCTGTCCTACCGCTTCGAGCCGGGCGCGCCCGACGACGGCGTGACCGTCAAGGTGCCGGTGCCGATGCTCGCCGGGCTGGATGCCACCGACTTCAACTGGCTCGTGCCTGGTTTCCGCGAGGAGCTGTTCACCGAGCTGATCCGCTCGCTGCCCAAGCCGCTGCGGCGCACGGTGGTGCCCGCCCCGGACTTCGCGCGCAAGGCGCTCGCCCTGGCCGAGCCGTACGCGGGCACGGTCACCGAGGAGCTGGCCCGCGCGCTGCACGAGTGCGGCTCCAGCGGCATCGACGCCGGGGACTTCGACCCGACGAAGCTGTCGGCGCACTTGAAGATGACGTTCGCGGCGATCGACAAGCGCGGCAAGGTCATCGACACCGACAAGTCCCTGCCCGCGCTGCGCGACCGGCAGGCGGGCCACATCCGCTCCTCGGTGAGCAAGCTGGGCCGGGCCGCGGAGTCGAAGCGCGCCGAGAAGTGGACCCCGCAGACCCTCGGCGACGTGGCCGAGGAGGTCACCACCGTCGTCGACGGCCACGAGGTCACCGCCTACCCGGCGCTGGTGGCCACCGACGGCGGCGTGGCGGTCAAGGTGCTGCCGACGAAGCAGGCCGCGGACGCGGCGATGCTCACGGCCACGCTGACGATGCTGATGCGCGAGATCAAGGTCTCGGCCAAGCAGATGACCCGGGGGCTGCCGCTCAAGCAGCGCGTGGCGGTGGACAACTACCCGCACGGCGGGGTCGACGGCCTGGTCGAGCAGGCGCGTGTGGCCGCGATCCGGGACCTGATGATGGCCCACGGCGGGCCGGTGCGCTCCCCGGAGAAGTACCGGGAGCTCGCCGCGGCCGTGGCCCCGGAGGTGCCCGGCCAGGTGCGCCGCACGGTGGTGGCGATCGCTCCGGCGCTGGTGACGTACCTGTCGGTGGCCGCGGAGCTGGAGCGCTGGGAGGGTCCGGCAATCGACGACATGCGCGCGCAGCTGGAGTTCCTGCTGCCGGAGAAGGCGGTGCTGGTGCACGCGCAGGCGCACCTGCGCCACCTGCCGCGCTACTTCCAGGCAATGGAGATCCGGCTGACCGAGATGCAGGAGGACCCGGACCGCGACGCCGACCGCCAGGACGAGGTCGAGGCGGTCAAGGCCGCACTCCAGAAGAAGATGTCGGGCCGGCCGGCGGCATCGTGGCGTACGAAGGCGGTACGCGACGTGCAGTGGCAGATCCAGGAGTTCCGGGTCAGCCTCTTCGCCCAGCGCCTGGGCACGGCGGGTTCGGTCTCGCGCCGGCGCATCGAAAAGGCGGTCGCGAAGCTGTAGGCGGCGTCTCCTTCGGCGCCGCGCGCCGGCCACGGCCGCCTACTCGGCCTCGCGGGCACGGCGGCGCATCATGCGGATCTCCTTCTCGAAGTCCTCGGCGGATTCGAAGGACTTGTACACGGAGGCGAAGCGCAGGTAGCCGACCTCGTCGAGCTCGAGCAGCGGCTCGAGGATGGCCAGGCCGATGTCGTTGGCGTTGACCTGCGAGGGTCCCTTCGAGCGGACCTTCTCCTCGACCTTCTGGGCCAGACGCTTGAGCGCGTCGTCGGGCACGTCGCGGCCCTGGCAGGCGCGGCGCACGCCGTTGACCACCTTGTCGCGGCTGAACGGCTCGGTCACGCCGTTGCGCTTGACCACCAGCAGGACGGCCTTCTCGATCGTGGTGAAGCGGCCCTCGCAGCCGGTGCACTCGCGGCGGCGCCGGATCGCGGTTCCGGCGTCGATGACACGTGAGTCGATCACGCGGGAACGGTCGCTGTGGCAGAACGGGCAGTACACTGCGGGCACCCTCCTAGGTCCGGGACGGCTCGCCCGGAACACCCGGGCACTGCCCCGAGTCTAATGCCAGCCCGAGGCGAGCTACTTGGCCGCGGTGACGTCGAAGTCGACCGTGGAGACCTGGTGGGTGGCCGAACCCATGTTGACCGGCGGGTAGCCGGCGGCGTCGTCGGACTCACCGAAGATCAGGGCGCCCAGCACGAGCACCAGCCCGCAGATCGCGCCGACCAGCAGCGAGCTGCGCTGTTCCTGAACTCGCCGAGACGTTCGCCGGACACCGCCCTTCCGGGTACCCCCGGCGGGTATTGTCGCCCGCCCCTTCGGAGAGGCGGTTTTCGAAATCTCGAGCGTTCGAACACCGGTGGACGAACGGCTCTGGCCGGGCTCCCACACCGACGGTGCGGACGCGGTGTTCCGGGTGTCGCCCAGACCGCTGACGGAACGGACAAACTGTGCGTTACGCTGCATCGAAATGGTCATGGGGTTCTCCTTTCGCCGTGTTCGACGTCCACCCTAAAGGTCGGGCGCGACCGGTCGAACATCGACTAGTTCATCTGTTCGATTACGGGTACGTGTTCGAGTTATAGCACCCGCCCTGGCGTCTGTCCACCACGCCGGACAAATTCCTCGAACACAGTTGCCATGGACGCGCTATACTGAACGCGAACCGACCACAGCCGGACACCGGGGCCCGACCGAACCGGACCTCGACCGGCCGAGAGCGAACAGCCGGCGAGCCCGAACCGGCCGATCAGAGAGACGAAGACCAGGAGAGCGCAACCATGGCCACCAGCCGATCCACCAAGAAGCAGAAGAACTCCACCACCAGAGACCCCGCATCCCTGACCGCGCGTCAGCGCCGCATCCTCGAAGTCATCCGCGACGCGGTGGTGCTGCGCGGCTACCCGCCGAGCATCCGCGAGATCGGCGACGCAGCCGGCCTGCAGTCGACCTCCTCGGTCGCCTACCAGCTCAAGGAGCTCGAGAAGAAGGGCTTCCTACGCCGCGACCCGAACAAGCCGCGCGCGGTCGACGTCCGCGATCTCTCCGGCGCCCCGGTCAAGGGCCGCAAGGGCACCCCGGAGCCGCCGGAGCACGCCCAGACCTCGTTCGTGCCGATGGTCGGCTCCATCTCCGCGGGCGCGCCGATCCTGGCCGAGGAGAACATCGACGACTACTTCCCGCTACCCGCGGACGTCGTCGGCGACGGCGAGCTGTTCATGCTCAAGGTCTCGGGCCAGTCGATGCGCGACGCCGGCATCCTCGACGGCGACTGGATCGTCGTGCGCTCCCAGCCGGTCGCCGAGGAGGGCGAGTTCGTCGCCGCGCTCATCGACGGCGAGGCGACCGTCAAGGAGTTCCACCGCGACTCCAGCGGCGTGTGGCTGCTGCCCCACAACGACGCCTTCGAGCCGATCCCAGGCAACGACGCGGGGATCATGGGCAAGGTCGTCTCGGTCATGCGCAAGCTCTAGCCTTCTCCCCTCCGGCCGGCCCCCGCCCGCCCGGGCGGACACAAATGACCCGCCCACCCCCGATCGTGGGCCCGATCCAACCTCAGGGACTCTGCACACGCTTCCGTGACGGGTCCCTCTTTTTGCACCGCAAGTGCAGGTCGAACCGGAATGGCGATTTTTACCCGGGCACGTTCACACACAAACGTGTAGTTATTTTTCCTGCTATGGCGCCCCAGTGCTTATGAACAATGTGGGATTTTGTGGTTTAATGTTGGCATCGGGCATTTTTGCCCCCTCCCCCCGCACACTCATAAACATTTCCCCATCTGAGGAGGCGCCCAGCGAGATGTACGCCGAGGAAAGACGACGCCAGATCGCCTCACAGACCGCGGTCGAGGGCCGAGTCAACGTCACCGAACTGGCCAGACGCTTCGATGTCACGGCGGAGACCATCCGCCGTGACCTTGCCGTGCTCGACAAGGAGGGCATCGTCCACCGCGTCCACGGCGGCGCCGTGGCCACCCAGTCCTTCCAGACCACCGAGCTGTCCCTGGACGCGCGCCTGCGCTCCGCCCCGACCGCGAAGTCCGCGATCGCCCGCGCCGCGCTCGAGTTCCTCCCCGAGCCGCCCGGGGGCATGTTCCTGGACGCCGGCACCACGGTCACCGCACTAGCTGACCTCATCTCCGACTCCGGCCAGGCCAACCAGTGGTCCATCGTGACTAACTCCCTGCCGATCGCGCTGAACCTGGCAAACAAGGGCCTCAGCGAGATCCAGCTGCTCGGCGGCAGCGTCCGGGCGATCACCCAGGCCGTCGTCGGCGACACCGCGCTGCGCACCCTGGCGCTGATGCGTGCGGACGTCGCATTCATCGGCACCAACGCCCTGACCCTGGACCACGGCCTGTCGACGGCCGACGCTCAGGAGGCCGCCATCAAGTCCGCGATGGTCACCAACGCCCGCCGTGTGGTCGTGCTGTGCGACTCGTCGAAGATCGGCAACGACTACCTGGTCAGCTTCGCCTCGATCGACGACATCGACGTCGTCATCACAGACGCCACCGCGCCCGAGTCCTTCGTGCGCGCCCTGCGCGACCACAACGTCCAGGTCGTCCTCGCGGAGTGACCCCCGGCGTCGTTCAATTGACGACGTCCCGCTGATCGCCGCCGCGCGCCCCACCCCGGGGCGCGCGGCGGCGTTTGTGCACGCCCGCACATGAAAGAACCGCCCCGGTGCCTCTCTCGAGGTCCGGGGCGGTCGTGTCACGCCGGGCTCAGCCGGCGGGCTGTCGACTTACTCGCCGACGAGCATCTTGCGCACGCCCTCGCGGGCGACGACGGCGCCCACGGCGTCCAGGGCGGCCTCGGCGGCCTCCTGGCACTGCTTGAACGTGGACTCCGAGAGGCGGGTGCCCACGGCGGCGATCGCGGTGGAGGCGGCCGACAGGGAGTTGACGCCCAGGCCGGTGAGCACGCAGGCCAGCAGCGGGTCGGCGGCGGCCTCGCCGCAGACGCCGACGGCGGTGTTGGTGTCGCGGCCGACCGAGCAGGTGTGCTGGATCAGGCGCAGCACGGCGGGCTGCCACGGGTCGGTCAGGTACGCCAGCTGCGAGGACAGGCGGTCGGCGGCCATCGTGTACTGGGTCAGGTCGTTGGTGCCCACGGACACGAAGTCCAGGTGCGGCATGATCTTGTCTGCCATCAGGGCGGCGGCCGGCACCTCGATCATCGCGCCCGGGGTCAGGCCGCGCTCGCGGCAGAGGGTGGAGAACCACTCGGCCTCGCGGGCGGTGGCGACCATCGGGGCCATGACCCAGGTCGGCGCGTCCTCGCCGCGGCCCTCGGAGGCCTTGGCGATGGCGTCGAGCTGACGGGTCAGCAGCGACCGGTTCTGGCGGGCGATGCGGAGGCCGCGCACGCCGAGCGCCGGGTTCTCCTCCTCGTCCATGTTCGCGAAGGCGATCGGCTTGTCGGAGCCGGCGTCCAGGGTGCGCACGACGACCTTGGAGTGCGGGAAGGCGTCGAAGACCTTCTTGTAGAGGGCGGCCTGCTCGTCGACGCTGGGCTCCTCGGCGGCGGAGAGGAAGCTCATCTCGGTGCGGTACAGGCCGATGCCCTCGGCCTGGGTCTCGGAGGCCAGACGGGCGGCGTTGCTGTCCTGGACGTTGGCCAGCAGCTGGACGCGGTGGCCGTCGGAGGTCTGGGCCGGGCCGCGCCACTCGGCGATCTTGACGGCACGCTCCTGGGACTCGCGGACCTGGCGGCGGGCGTCCTCCTCGTCGGGCTCGACGTAGACGACGCCCTGGCTGCCCTCGACCATCACGCGGGTACCGGCGGCGATCTCGGAGATCTCGCGACCCGCGGCGACGATGCAGGGCAGGTTCAGCTGACGGGCGATGATGGCGGTGTGGCTGGTCGGGCCGCCCAGCTCGGTGACCAGACCCTTGTAGTGGTCAATGTCCAGGGCGGCGGTGTCCGCCGGGGAGAGGTCGTCGGCGAAGAGGATGGCCTCGCCGTCGACGGAGGGAAGACCGGGCTCCTCCTCGCCGCGCAGCTCGGCGATGACTCGGTCGCGGATGTCCTTCAGGTCCGTGGTGCGCTCGGCCATCAGGCCGCCGGCCGCGGTGAACATGTTGATGAACTTGCTGGTGGCCTGCACCACCGAATACTCGGCGTCGGCGCCGCCCCGCACGTTCTTGCGGACGGCCTTGCGCCAGCCGCGGTCGCGGACCATGCCGGCGGTGGCCTGCAGCACCTCGGCGGCGGGGCCGGAGGCCTCGGCGGAGCGTGCGGTGAGTCGGTCAGCGACGGTGTCTGCCGCCGTGACGAAGCGCTCGTACTCTGCGTCGCGCTCATCCTCGGCGACGGTGCGTGCGGAGCCCGGGAGCTCGGGGCGGGGACGCACCCAGACGACCGGGGCGTACGCCGTACCGGCGACAACCGCGGTGCCCGTGAAGGTGGTGGTGTCAGTGCCTGAAGTCATGCGTCCGATACTAGTGAACCATTCGTTGGATTTCCACACGAACAGCTACCGACCAGACATGAAACCCTCAGGTTCCCCACATAAACTCACATAAAAAGCTTGACATTCCCACACAAACGGGCAATGATGGAGCGCGGAACGAACTGGCCCTGCCCGCAGGAGGATGCGCCACCGTGATTGTCACGCTGACCCCCAATCCAAGCACTGACGCCACGCTCGAGCTGGACGGCCCGCTCGAGCGCGGCGCCGTGCTTCGCCTCAAGTCAACCACGCACGTCGCCGGAGGGAAAGGGGTGAACGTCGCCCACGCCGCGAAGCTGGCCGGGGCCGACACCCTCGCCGTCTTCCCCGCCGGCGCCGATGACCCCTTCGTCTCGCTCGTCGCCACCTCGGACGTGCCGCACCGCGACGTCACCGTCGCCGGTTCGGTCCGTACCAACACGACGGTCACCGAGCCGGACGGCACCACCACCAAGCTCAACGGCCCCGGCCCGGAACTGTCCGAGTCCGAGCGCGCCGAGCTGACCGAGGCGCTCATCGCCGCCGTGCCCGAGGGCGCCGGCCAGTGGGTCGTGCTCGCCGGCTCGCTGCCGCCGGGGGCCCCCGCGGACTGGTACGCGACGCTCGTCGACGCCGTCCGCGAGGCCTGTCCGGAGGCCAAGGTCGCCGTCGACACCTCCGACGCCCCGATGATCGCCCTGGGCGGTCGCTTTCCGGCCTCCGCCCCGGACCTGATCAAGCCCAACGGTCTCGAGCTCGGCCAGCTGGTCGGCGTCGACGGCCAGGAGCTCGAGCGCCTCGCCGAGGACGGCGACTTCGGTCCCGTCGTCGAGGCGGCACGCAAGGTCAACGAGCAGGGCGTCGAGAACGTTCTGGTCACCCTCGGCGGGGCCGGTGCCGTCCTGGTCACCCCCGAGGGCGCGTGGAAGGGCACCCCGCCGCCGACCACGGTCGCCTCGACCGTGGGCGCCGGCGACAGTTCGCTGACCGGGTTCATCCTGGCCACCCTCGACGGAGAGGACTCCGCCGGGGCCCTGCGACGCGCAGTGGCCTACGGCTCCGCCGCCGCCGGTCTGCCGGGCACCACGCTGCCGCGGCCGGACCAGGCCGACGTGGAGCGCACCCGGGTCTCCACGGTCGACTGACCGCACCCAGGCGCACACACATCGGGTCCACGCCCCGCCAATTCGTCACCACCGACCCAATCAACTCCATCAATCTCAGTAGTGCTCAAGAAGGACTGCCATGACTGACCAGATCATCACCCCCGATCTCGTCGCGCTCGACGCCGACTTCGGGTCCTCGACCACCGAGGTGATCCAGAAGCTCGCCGGCCTGGTGCACGCCGCCGGCCGCGCGACCGACCAGGCCGTGCTCGCCTCCGACGCCAAAGCCCGCGAGGCCAAGTCCGGCACTGGCGTGCCCGGCGGCGTCGCCATCCCCCACTGCCGTTCCGAGGCCGTCACCAAGCCGACCCTGGCGTTCGCCCGCCTGGCCAACGGCGTGGACTTCTCCGGCCCCGACGGCGACGCCCACCTCGTGTTCCTGATCGCCGCCCCGGCCGGCGGCGGCAAGGAGCACCTGAAGATCCTCTCGAAGCTGGCCCGCGCCCTCGTGCGCAAGGACTTCCTGGCCGGCCTGCGCGAGGCCGAGACCCCGGAGCGCATCGTCGAGCTGGTCCTCAGCGTGGTCAACGCCCCGGCCAAGAAGAAGCCCGCCGCCGACGCCGCCGCCACCGGTGCCGCCGGCGCGGGTGCCGCCGGCGCCACCGCCGCGAGCGCTTCCGCCGCCGGTTCCGAGGCCGCCGCCCCGGCCGCCAAGTCCGGTGTCACGCGCATCGTCGCCATCACCGCCTGCCCGACCGGCATCGCCCACACCTACATGGCCGCCGACTCCCTGACTCAGGGGGCCGACGCCCGTGACGACGTCGACCTCGTCGTCGAGACCCAGGGTTCCTCGGCCGTCACCCCGGTCGACCCGAAGACCATCGAGGCCGCCGACGCGGTCATCTTCGCCACCGACGTGGGAGTCAAGGACCGCGAGCGCTTCGCGGGCAAGCCGGTCATCGAGTCCGGCGTCAAGCGCGCCATCAACGAGCCGACCAAGATGATCGACGAGGCCGTCGCCGCCTCGAAGAACCCGCGCGCCCACCGCGTGGCGGGCACCGCCGGCTCCTCCTCCGCCGCCGAGGCCGAGGAACAGAAGGGCCTGGGCTGGGGCAAGCGCATCCAGCAGGCCGTGATGACCGGCGTCTCCTACATGGTGCCCTTCGTCGCCGCCGGCGGTCTGCTACTGGCCCTGGGCTTCCTGCTCGCCGGCTACGACGTGGGATCCGACGACGGCTGGAAGGCCATCGTCCTGGGTAACTCGTTGACCAACCTACCGGCTAACGAGGTCGTCTTCGACGGCACCACCTACAACTTCGACCGCTCCGGCCTGCTGCTCTACCTCGGTGCCGTGTGCTTCGCCACCGGCCAGATGTCGATGGGCTTCATCGTCGCCGCTCTGTCCGGCTACATCGCCTACGCGCTGGCCGGCCGCCCGGGCATCGTGCCCGGCTTCGTCGGCGGCGCGGTCTCCGTGCTCGTCGGCGCCGGCTTCATCGGCGGCCTGGTCACCGGTATCGTCGCCGGCCTGGTCGCCATGTGGATCGGCTCCTGGAAGGTACCGCGCTTCGTCGCCTCGCTGATGCCGGTCGTCATCATCCCGCTGCTCAGCTCGCTGACCGTCGGCGCCCTGATGTTCCTGCTGCTCGGCCGCCCGCTGGCCGCCCTGATGAACGGCCTGCAGGACTGGCTGACCTCCATGTCCGGCTCCTCCGCCGCGATCCTGGGCATCATCATCGGCCTGATGATGTGCTCCGACCTCGGTGGCCCGATCAACAAGGCCGCCTACCTCTTCGGTACCGCCGGCCTGTCCACCGGTGACGAGGCCTCCCTGAAGATCATGGCCGCCGTCATGGCCACCGGTATGGTCCCGCCGATCGCGCTGTCCGTCGCGACCTTCGTGCGCAAGAACCTGTTCACCCCCGCCGAGCAGGAGAACGGCAAGTCCTCCTGGCTGCTGGGTCTGTCCTTCGTCAGTGAGGGCGCCATCCCGTTCGCCGCGGCCGACCCACTGCGTGTCATCCCCTCGATGATGCTCGGTGGCGCCACCACCGGTGCCCTGTCGATGATCTTCGGTGTCACCAGCCAGGCCCCGCACGGCGGCATCTTCGTGATCTTCGCGATCGCTCCCTGGTGGGGCTTCATCGTCTCGATCATCGCCGGTGTCCTCGTCGGCGCGGTCGCCGTGATCGCCATGAAGCAGTTCTGGCCCAACAAGGCCGCCGAGGCCGCTGCCGCCAAGGCGGAGAAGGCCCCGGCCAAGGCCTAAGACTCTTCCGGCCTCCACGGCCCGCCACGACCCCGGTCCCCGCACCCGCGGGGGCGGGGTTTCGCTGTGTCTGGGCCCGTCCGGCCGCTCCCACGCGACACCGGGGCCCGCTCACTACCACCCCCCACTTGTGGGCGTATTCTATGAGTTCCACCACACCTATCAGAGCACCTTTCGCGCCCGGCCACGCACCCACGCCGCGGGCGGGGCACGGACCTGCACCAACGGGACGTCGTCAATTTAACGCCACAATCAGCGCCGCAAAATTAATTTGCTTCACTTATTGACAATCCCGCGGAACCGACCAGAATCGATAGGCGACGGGGCACCGGGCCGCAGACCCGGGAGGCCCCACGGAGAATCTCTCTGCGAATCCCAGAAGGAGCGTGAACATGCTCACCGTCGGTGATCAGTTCCCCGAGTTCAACCTCACCGCCCTCAAGGGTGGCGACCTCCACGAGGCCGACGCCCAGCAGCCCGAGGACTACTTCGAGACCGTCAGCCTGGACAAGTACCCGCGTCAGTGGAAGGTGATCTTCTTCTACCCGAAGGACTTCACCTTCGTCTGCCCGACCGAGATCGCCGCCTTCGGCGAGCTCAACGAGGAGTTCCTGGACCGCGACACCCAGATCCTGGGCGGCTCCGTGGACAACGAGTTCGCGCACTTCAACTGGCGCGCCACCCACCCGGACCTCAAGACCGTCGGTTTCCCGATGTTCTCCGACATCCGCCACGAGCTCGTGCGCGCGCTGGGCATCGAGAACGCGGACGGCGTGGCCGACCGCGCCACCTTCATCGTCGACCCGGACGGCATCATCCAGTTCGTCTCCGTGACCCCGGACGCCGTGGGCCGCAACGTCGACGAGGTGCTGCGCGTGCTCGACGCGCTGCAGTCCGAGGAGGTCTGCGCCTGCAACTGGGAGGCCAACGACCCGACCAAGAACATCAACAAGATGGACGTCGTACAGGAGGCGCTGAAGTAGATGGGCATCGCTGAACTCCGCTCCGGTTTCCCGGACTGGGCCAAGGACACCAAGCTCAACCTGGGCTCGCTGACCCGCTCCAAGGACCTCAACGAGCAGCAGCTGTGGGGCACCATGCTCGCCGTGGCCGCCTCCGCCGGCAACGCCACCGTGCTGCGCGAGATCGACGCCGAGGCCAAGGAGCACCTCTCCGAGGCCGCCCGCGACGCCGCCTTCGCCGCCGCGACCGTGATGGCCATGAACAACGTGGCCTACCGCTCGCGCGCATGGCTCGGCGACGACTACTCCGGCGTGCGCATGGGCCTGCGGATGAACGTCATCTCCAACCCCGGTGTGGAGAAGGCCGACTTCGAGCTGTGGTCGCTGGCGGTCTCCGCCGTCAACGGCTGCGAGCACTGCCTGACCGCCCACGAGCACACCCTTCGCGAGGAGGGCCTGAGCCGCGAGACGATCTGGGAGGCCGTCAAGGTCGCCGGCACCGTGCGGGCCGCCGCGCAGGCCTACGACATTCTGGCGACGACCGGCTCGGACGACTAGACTTCTGGCCGAGATCGTCAGGCCTCGTGTCCGCCCGGACATCCGTTCGGGCACCGTGGCCGCAAACCGTTCAACGAAAGGACGACCATGGCCTCCAAGACCGTTACCGTCGGCTCCGCCGTCGGCCTGCACGCCCGCCCGGCTTCCATCATCGCCGACGCCGCCGGTGAGTACGACGACGACATCTACCTGTCGCTCGTCGGTGGTGACGAGGACGACGACGAGACGGATGCCGCTTCGTCGCTGATGATCATGGCCCTGGGCGCCGAGAAGGGCGACCAGGTCACCGTGACCTCGGACAACGCGGAGGCCGTGGAGAAGATCGCCGGCCTGATCGAGAAGGACCTCGACGCCGAGTAGTCCGCCGCCGGCGCCGGTGCCTGAGCCGGTGCTGTAACTGAAAGAGCCCTCCCGTCCCCGGGAGGGCTTTTCTCATGGGCGGGTGCGGTGTTTGCGGCCCGGTTTCCTGCCCGGTTTCCGGCCCTCCACTTGCCGACGTCCCGTCGGGCGCCGTGGGCGGTTGCGCGCGGCGTTGGCGCTCTTGTCATCCGCGGTGCAGGCGGGGTGCGGCGGTGGTAGGCGGGGTTTCCGCGGCTCGTCCGCCGGCCCGGGCGGGCATTTTCCCGCCGGGATGTCAGAGTGTGCGATCTCGACGTCGCACACTCTGACGGCCACACGACCGTTATGCGAATCGTCGCAGGTCAGAGCCTCGACGAAAAACGGGGTGTCAGATTGTGCGACCGCTTCGTCGCACAATCTGACACCCCATGTCCCGCAAGGACCGGATCAGCCCCCTCGCAGCCCCGGGCACGGCCCGGTCGCCGCCCCGGGCGCGGCCCCGGGCACACCCCGGATCGCGGGGTCCTCCCCCGCCCCGGCGCCGGGATCGGGTCCCGCTTCAGCGCCGGGAGAAGACCGCCGCGCCGCCCTCGCCGACGTGGACGTAGAGCCACTTGAGGATCGGGTAGCCGACGATGATGCCGATCGAGCCCCAGGCGATGCCCTCGAGCTCCACCGGGCCAACCGAGAGGGTCAGGTTGCCGATGCCCGCGATCAGCGCCGTGGCCGCCGCGGTGAGGTTGACCGGGTTGTTGAAGTCGACCCGGTTGTCCTGCCAGATGCGGATGCCCAGCATGCCGATCAGGCCGTAGAGCACCAGGGTCGCCCCGCCGAGCACACCCGAGGGGATGGTGAAGATGAGCGCGCCGAACTTCGGGATGAAGGCCAGCGCCACCGCGGTCAGCGCGGCGACCCAGTAGGCGGCCGTGGAGTAGACGCGGGTCGCGGCCATCACGCCGACGTTCTCGGCGTAGGTCGTGGTGCCGGAGCCGCCGGACAGGCCCGCGACGGTGGTGGCCAGGCCGTCGGCGAGCAGCGCGTCGCCGGCCAGGCCGTCGAGGTTGCGGCCGGTCATCTGGGAGACGGCCTTGACGTGGCCGACGTTCTCGGCGATGAGCACGATGATCACCGGCAGGGTGACCAGCACGGCCGAGAGCCGGAACTCCGGGGCGTGGAACTGCGGCACGCCGATCCAGGCGGCCTCGCGGATGTGCTCGGCGGCCTCGGGACCGATCGCACCGGTCAGGGCGGCGAAGACCCAGCCGATGATCACGCCGATGAGGATGCCCAGGCGGGCGACCATGCCGCGCCCGGCGACGGTGGCCACCAGGATGGCCAGCAGCGTCACGCCGGCCACCCAGGGCTGCGACTGGAAGTTGTCGGCGGCCGTGGGCGCGAGGTTCAGGCCGATCAGGGCGACGATCGCGCCGGTGACGGCCGGGGGCATCACGGCGTCGATGACGCGCTTGCCGGCGGCCTTGACGATGAAGCCCACGCAGGCCAGCGCCGCACCCGTGACGACGATGCCGCCGAGCTGGACGGCGATGCCGTCGGCCTGGGTGGCGGTCAGCGGGGCGATGAAGGCGAAGGAGCTGCCCAGGTAGCTGGGCAGCCGGTTGCGCGTCATCAGCAGGAAGAGCATGGTGCCCAGCCCGGAGAACAGCAGCGTGGTGTTGACCGGGAAGCCGGTGATCGTCGGCACCAGCAGGGTGGCGCCGAACATGGCGATGACGTGCTGCATGCCGATGCCGATGGTGCGCGGCCAGCTCAGCCGCTCCTCGGGCTCGACGACCTCACCGGGCAGGATCCTCCGGCCGTCGCCGTGCAGCGTCCAGCCCAGTCCGCGGCGGGCGGGTGCCGCCGCTCCCCCGTCGGCGGTGTCCGTGCCGGTCCCCGCCCCCGCGGAGCCGGCGTCTTCTGTGCGGTTCTCGGATTCGTTCACAGACCTCGATTATTGCGTGCCCAGGTCGCACACGGAAATCTGTCTAACGGATCACTACTACTTCCGGTTGAGTCGTTATGTCATTAGCACGACTACTAGCGCAGTTGTATCAGACCAATCGGCTCGGAGGTCATCATGGATCATCCGAAGTACATCGTCGCCGAGGCGGCGATCGCCGACATCTGCGCCGGTCAGGAAAACGGTGACCGCCTCCCGAGCGAGGGCAGGCTCTGCTCGATGCTCAACGTCTCGCGGATCACCGTCCGGCGTGCCCTGGATGAACTCGAGAACGAGGGCCGCGTCAAGCGGATCCAGGGCAGCGGCACCTTCGTGCTCGACCCGGACGACCACCCGGTCGCCCCGGCGGAGGTCATGAGCCCGCTCGGATTCCACTCGCAGATGGTCCAGCGCGGCCACCGTGTCGAGTCGCGGATCCTGAGCTTCGGCACTGTGTCCGCCGATGAGCAGATCGCCGCCCGCCTCGGCGTCCCCCTGGACGCCCGGGTGATGCGGCTGGAACGGCTGCGCTTCCTCGACGGGTCCGTCCACCACCTCACCCGGGCGTGGCGGAGCGCCGACCGGTTCCCGGTCGCGGAGGACACCGATTTCAGTACCGCGTCGCTCTACGCCGTCCTGCGCTCCTGTGGCGCGCGGACGGACCGCGAGCAGGTCACCGTCTTCCTGCGTATGCCCACCGGCGACGAGGCCGCACTCCTCGGTATCCCTGAGGACCGGCCGCGCCTGGCGAGCTGGTCGACGGTCACCTCGACCGCCGGCAGCCCCATCGCCTGCTCGGCGACGATCCGCCGCGACTCGGACGCCTCGATGTCCTTCACCGTCGAACCGGCGGCACGGCAGCAACCGTGACCACCCCTTGACCCGACCTGTCCCAGAAGAAAGGAGCCTGATCATGGCGGACCTGCCCCTCCCCGATTCCCGCATCGGCTTCATGCACGCCTCCGACTGGCGCGCGGCCGTCGAACGCAGCCTCGGCATGCTGGAGGCTGAGGGCTTCATCACCCGCAACTACATCGACACCGTCATCGCCTCCGTCGAGTCCGGCAAGGGCCTGTACATGGCCCTCGGCCAGGGCCTCATGCTCGCCCACTGCCGTCCCGAGGACGGCGCGCTGGAAACCGGCATCTCGCTGGTGGTCCTCGACGAGCCGGTGCCGCTGGGCGATTCGGACGACCATCCGGTCAACCTGATCTGGGGACTGTGCGCGAACGACTCGCACGCCCACCAGCAGATCATGGCCGAGCTGGCCAAGGTGCTCATGCAGTTCGAGGCCCGCGAGGCGCTCAGCGCCGCCCGCGACATCGAGGCTGTCCGCGCCGCGATCGCCGCCGCCTGATCCAGGCCTCCCTACCAGCCCCCGAAACAACCAACCACCGACACAAGACGTCACACAACGAAAGGTTCCAGATCATGAAGTTCATGGCCATGTGTTCCTCCGGACTCGGCTCCTCCTTCCTCGTGGAGATGAACATCAAGAAGGCGCTCGACACGATCGGCTTCTCCGACTACGAGGTCACCCACTCTGATCTCGGCGGCGCCTCGACCAACGACGCCGACCTGTTCATCGTCGGCCGCGACCTGGAGGACGCCGCCTCCGGCTTCGAACCGCGCATCCTCCTGGACAGCATCATCGACCAGAACGAGCTCGAGACGAAGCTGCGCGATCACCTGTCCGCCAACGGACTGATCTAGCCGCGCCACACCACCACCGAACCGCCAGAGAGGAAGAATCATGGACGGCCTGTTGAACGTTCTGGTGGACATTTTCCGCCAGCCGGCTGTGATCATCGCGCTCATCGCCCTGCTGGGCCTGCTGCTGCAGAAGAAGAGCTTCTCCGACACCATGAAGGGCACCATCAAGTCCTTCATCGGCTTCCTGGTCCTCGCGGCCGGAGCCGGCATCGTCGATTCGGCCCTGAAACCGTTCGGCCAGATGTTCCAGGACGTCTTCCATGTCCAGGGCGTAGTGCCGAACAACGAGGCGATCGTCGCACCGGCCCTCGTGGAGTACGGCACCGTGGCGGCCCTGATCTTCTTCTTCGGCATGGTCGTCAACATCGCCTTCGCGCGGCTGACCAACTTCAAGTACATCTACCTGTCCGGTCACGTCGCGCTGTACCAGTCGGTGATGATCGCCATCATCTTCATGGTCTCCGGCATGCCCGCCTGGCAGGCCGTCGTCTTCGGCGCGCTCGCCGAGGGCGTGATCACGACGGTCTCGCCGGCCCTGGCCCAGCCGTTCATGCACCGTGTGACCGGTTCCGACGACGTCGCGCTGGGCCACACCGGTGGCATCGGCATCGCCTTCGCCGGCCTGCTGGCCAAGCTGACCGGCGGTGCCCCGGAGAACTCCACCGAGAAGATGAATGTGCCGAAGAACCTCAGCTTCGTGCGCGACACCAACGTGGTGATCTTCCTGTCGATGTCCGTGGTCTTCGTCGTCGTGGCGCTGATCGCCGGCCCGACCTACGTCCAGGAGAACATCTCCGACGGCCAGAACTACATCCTGTGGGCCTTCATGCAGGCCGGTATGTTCACCGCCGGCGTCTTCGTGATCCTCGCGGGCGTGCGCACCGTGCTGAACGAGATCGTCCCCGCCTTCCAGGGCATCTCCGCGAAGCTGGTGCCCAACTCCAAGCCGGCCCTGGACGTGCCGATCACCTTCACCTTCGCCCCCCCCCCAACGCCGTGATGGTCGGCTTCTTCTCCTCGCTGGTCGCCGGGACCGTCTGCATGATCGTCTTCGGCCTGTGCAGCTGGACGATCATCATCCCGGGCGTGATCGCCCACTTCATGACGGGCGCGGCCTCCGGTGTCATCGGCAACTCCGTCGGCGGCCGCCGCGGTGCCATCATCTGCGCCTTCGGAAACGGTGTGGTCATCTCGGTCGTCCCGCTGGTGCTCGTGCCGTTCCTCGGTGAGCTCGGCAGCGCCTCGGCCACCTTCTCCGACTCCGACTTCGGTGTCTTCGGCCTGTACTACGGCCTGATGAGCAACTTCGGCCAGTACGGAATCATCGGCGCAGTCGTCATCGCGGTCGTGCTGCTCTTCGTCGCGAGTGCCTTCGTCGGCCGCTCCCGCACGGCCATGGCCGCCCAGGGCATGCCCGCGGAGAAGTAGCCCTCCCCCGTTTCAATTGACGACGCGGCGTGCGGTGCGCCCATCGCGCACCGCACGCGGCATCTGCGTGTGTGCGATGCCTGCCCGCTACTCCTCGACGTCCTCCTCGACCGCGAACTCCGAGAGCGAGGCGGCCAGCTCGGTGGGCATGCGGGCCTCGAGCACCGTGCCGGCGTCGGTGTACTCCTCGCGCAGCACGGTACCGTGCTCGTGGACGCGGGAGACCAGCTCGCCGCGGGTGTAGGGGATCTCGACAGTGACGTGGGCGTCCAGCGAGTTGAGGAAGAGCTCGATGCGGCTCTCCAGCTCGTCGATGCCCTCGCCGGTGCGCGCGGAGACGAACACTGCGTCGTCGAGCGCGTGGCGCAGCTCCGCGATGACCAGCGGGTCGGCCGTGTCGACCTTGTTGACCACCAGGATCTCCGGCGGCGCCTCCTGGCCGGTCTCGCGGACGATGTCGGCGATGACACCGTTGACCGCCTCGACCTGGCCGAGCGGGAACGGGTCCGAGCCGTCGACGACGTGCAGGACCAGATCGGCGCCGAGGACCTCCTCGAGGGTCGACTTGAATGCCTCGACCAGCTGGGTGGGCAGGTGGCGCACGAAGCCGACGGTGTCGGTGAAGATCACCGCGCGGCCGTCGGCGAGCTCGGCGCGGCGGGTCGTCGGGTCCAGGGTGGCGAACAGGGCGTCCTCGACGAGCACGCCCGCGTTCGTCAGGGCGTTGATCAGCGAGGACTTGCCGGCGTTGGTGTAGCCGGCGATCGCGATGGTCGGCGTCAGCGACTCCGCGCGGCGGTGACGCTTGACCTCGCGTGAGCGGGTCATGCCGGCCAGCTCGCGGCGCAGCTTCGCCATGTCCGAGCGCAGCCGGCGACGGTCCGCCTCGATCTTCGTCTCACCGGGACCGCGCAGGCCCACGCCGCCGTTCGAGCCGGCGCGGCCGCCCGCCTGCCGGGACAGGGCCTGGCCCCAGCCGCGCACGCGCGTGATCAGGTACTCCATCTGGGCCAGGGCGACCTGCGCCTTGCCCTCTCGGGACTTCGCGTGCTGGGCGAAGATGTCGAGGATGAGCATCGTGCGGTCGATGACCTTGCAGTCGAGCTCCTTCTCCAGGGCGACCAACTGGCCCGGCGAGAGCTCGCCGTCGCAGACGACGGTGTCCGCGCCGGTGGCCGCGACGATCTCGCGCAGCTCGGCGACCTTGCCGGAGCCGATGTAGGTGCCCGGGTCCGGGGTGTCGCGGCGCTGGTAGAGCATGTCGATGACGTCGGCGCCGGCGGTCTCGGCCAGGGCGGCCAGCTCGGCGAGCGCCGCCTCGACCTCGGCGACCGTGCCCTCCGTCCACACGCCGACGAGGATGACCTGCTCGAGGCGCAGCTTACGGTACTCGACGTCGTAGCCGTCGGCCTGCTCCTCATGGTGGACGTCCGTCTCGCGGATGACGCGGCGAAACGAGTTGCGCTCGGCGAGGTCCATGTCGCCGGTCGTCACGGCGTGTCCCGCACGCCCGTCGGCGCCCGCCGCACGGTGGTCGCCGGCGGTGACCGACGCGGCGTCGTCAATCGCCCCGCGCCCGATGTCGCTGTGGTTGTCCGCGAAGGCCTGCGACAGCAGCTCCTCGCGCTCGTTGTGATCGGTTTCTCGCATTGCCCTCCATTGTCCCACGTCGCCGCGACGGCCGTGCCGGCGCTCCCCCGTCAGCGGGCTCCCGGGTGCCTGCCCGCGCGGGCGCGCACGTAGAATCGTGCGCATGAGCGACGACCTGAAGAGCATCGGCCTGGACTTCGACCGCTGGCAGGACGCGGTCGAGGCGGCCATCGGCACCGACCGACTCGCCGTGACCGGCGCCGTGCGCGGCGGCCAGCTGATCCAGTACAGCGACCCCTCCGGCGCACAGATCAACATACTCGCCGTCGAGCCGTACTCGACCTGGGCGGGCTTTGACGCGCAGTCCCAGACCACCGGCACCGTCGACATGGTCAACGACGTCCTCGCACTGGTCGACGTCACCGACCCGGCCGGCCAGGAGCTGGGCACCATCACCGCGAACCTCTCGCAGGGCCCGCTGTTCTACGAGGTCGGCCCGCAGCCCGAGCAGCCGCTGGGCATCACCGCCCTGGCGCTCGACGCGCAGGTCTACCCCTCCGACGTCGAGTACGAGAAGGCCACCGGCGAGGTCTTCGGCGTGGTCTACTCCGAGGGCGCGCAGCTGATCGCCTCCGGCTCCGGTGCCGCGGTGCCCGACGCCGGCGCGCAGTTCTCCGCCCGCGTGATCACCGCCGAGCGCCGCACCAGCACCCTGACCGGCCAGGCGTTCATCCACGCCACCGTCGAGGGCCCCTTCCCCTTCGACGTCTGCCTGCCCGACGCGGCCGAGGTGCCCCAGCCGGGCGCCGTGATCGCCGGCACCGCCCTGATGGCCGCCTCCGTCCTGGTCACCGGCGGTGGCTGCGGCGGCTGCGGCTGCGGCGCCGGCGGGTGCGGCTGCGGCGGGCACTGACCGATGCCGCCCGCACCGCAACGCGGTGTCCCGCGGCTCTACCTGATCGGGTTGGCCGCCGGCTGCGTGCTGCTGGTCTGGCTGATGAAGCTGCCCGGGCTGCTGCTCGCGGGCATGCTGCTGACCGTGGTCTTCGTGGCCACCCGCCGCGACCCGGGCGCGGCCGGGCGGGAGGCCGCGGCGCTGACGAACTCCGTGCGCCTTTCGGCGGAGGACATCCGCGACGTGCTCGAGGCCTTCGAGAAGTTCCGCACCTCACAGGATGCCGACGCGCTGGCCGACCGCACCTTCAACCGGCCCGCACTGGCGGACCCGGACACCTCCGACCCGGAGATCCAGCGCTTCCACTACCAGTGCCACGGCGCGCGGCGCTTCCTCAACCGCCTCGAAGCGCGCCTGGCCGACCCGGACATGACGGTCCGTGACCTCGAGCGCCTGCTCGCGGTCACCGACCGGCGCGCGGTCGAGCTCGAGGAGTCGTGGCTGACCGCACGGCGCGCGGCCCGGCGCATCGGGCGACGCGGGCGGGGTCTGGACCGGGACTGAGGCAGGGCCGCCGGCACGGGCCGCCGGCGCGGGCCGCACGCTTGTCCACCAGGGACGGCCGCACGCTTGTACACCAGGGACGGCCACACGCTTTTCCACCGGGGACGTCAGAGTATGCGACGACGGCGTCGCACACTCTGACGGTCACACGACCGTTACGCGAAAACCCGCAGGTCAGATCCTCGACGAAAAACGGGCGGTCAGATTGTGCGACCGCGACGTCGCACAATCTGACGCCCAGCCCCGGCAGGGTCCGAGACCCGCCCCCTACCGCACCCCGTCGGTGCCGTGCCGGTCCAGCCAGGCATCGATGCCGCCGCGCAGGCTGACCAGCCCGTCGAAGCCGCGGTCGGTAAGAGTCTGAACGGCCAGCACCGAGCGCACCCCGCCGGCGCAGTAGACCACCACCGGGGCATCCTCCGCGGCATCCGGCAGCTCGGGGTCACGCCCCGCAAGCAGGTCAGGCAGCGGGACGTGCACGGCACCGGGCATGTGGAAGGCCTCGTACTCGGAGTCGTCGCGGACGTCGAGGAGCACCGCCCCCTCGGGGATCTCGGAGACCTCGCGCACCTGGCGCTCCCCCGCCCCGCCGGCCACCGAACCACCGGCGCCAGCGCCGCCACCGACAGCACCGGCTTCACCAGCCCCGCCAGCCACGCCCGCGCTGCCGCCGACGGAACCGTCACCTGGCTCCTCGACCGAGCCACCGCAAACCGCATCCCCCACCACGGAACCGTCGACCAGGAACTCCCCGGCAGCAACCCGGCGCGCCACCTCGGGATCCCCCACCAGCGGCACGTACTCCCAGCGCCCGACCAGCGAGTCCAGGTAACCCAGCGTCCCGCACAGGACCTCGCCGCCCCCGGTGACCACCTTCAACGCCTCCATCGCCATCGCGGAGCCGACCTGGCCGACCACGGGCCCGAGCACCCCGGCCTGCGCGCACGAGGGCACCGAGCCGGGCGCCGGCGGCGCGGGGAAGAGGTCCTCGTAGACCGGCCCGCGGGTGGCGGCGAAGACGGACATCTGCGCCTCGAAGCCCAGGATGGAGCCCCACACGTGCGGGATCCCCGCCCGCGCGCAGGCCCAGGAGGCGGTGTGGCGCGCGGCGAAGTTGTCGGCGCCGTCGAGGAGCACCGCGGCGTCGCCAAGCACCTCGGCGGCGTTGGCCGGGGTCAGCCGCTCACGCACGGCGCGCACCTCGATGTCGGGGTTAAGCGCGAGCATCGCCGCGCGCGCCGAGTCGGCCTTGGGCTCGCCGATGCGCGCGGTGGCGTGGATGACCTGGCGGTGCAGGTTGGACAGGTCCACGACGTCGTCGTCGATGACGGTGATCCGCCCCACCCCGGCGCCCGCAAGGTACAGCAGCGCGGGCGAGCCGAGCCCGCCGGCGCCGAGCACCGCGACGTGCGCCCCGGCCAGCGCCTCCTGCCCGGCGCGCCCGAAGCCGGCCAGGGTCAGCTGGCGCCGGTAGCGGGCGACGGCGCGCGCGTCGAGCCGGCTCACTCCAGGCCCACCCAATGGTTGGTGCCGTCGGCCATCTCCTGCTCCTTCCACACGGGCACGCGCGCCTTGACCTCGTCGACGACCTCGGTGGCCGCGGCGAAGGCGGCCGCCCGGTGCGCGGCGGCGACCACGACGTAGAACGCGGTGTCGCCGATGGCCAGTGCGCCGGTGCGGTGGGCGGCCCACACCCGTGCGTGCGGATGCCGCTTGACGACGTCGCGCACGACCTCACCCATGACGTCACCCGCCGTGGGGTGCGCCGTGTAGGTCAGAGCGTTGACGTCCGCGCCGCCGTCGTGGTCGCGGACCACGCCGTCGAAGGTGACCACAGCTCCCATGGCGGGCGTGGCGGTCGCGGCGCGGGCCTCGGCGGCGAGGTCCTCGAGGCGGTCCTCGGTGAGAAAGGCGGCGATGACGCGGCCGGTCTGCTCGTGGACGCGGGCGGGGTCCTCCCCCGGGGTCAGCGGCTGCGCTTCGGCTCCGGCGGCCGCGTCAGTGGCCGCGTCGGTGGTGGGGTCAGTGGGCATGGTGTCCCTCCAGCATGTCGGCGAGGTGGTCGATGAGCGGGTCGAGGGTGGCGATGCCGTCCTTGACCGCGCCGCGCGAGCCCGGCAGCGTCATCACGAAGGTGCGCCCGACGGTGCCGGCGACCGCGCGGGACAGCGCGGCGTGCGGGGTGGCGGCGGCCCCGGTGGTGAAGAAGGCCTGCACCACCCCGGGCAGGGTGCGCTCGAGGTGGGGTTCGACGGCCTCGACGGTGCAGTCGTCGTCGGTGATCCCGGTGCCGCCGGTGGTCAGCAGGACCCTCGGCAGCAGGCCGGGGTCGGCGAAGAGCTCGCCGAGGACGGTCTCGATTTCGGCGTCGGCGACGACGACGGCCTCGGGGGTCTCGAAGCCGCGGGAGCGCAGCCACTCGACGAGCAGCGGGCCGGTGCGGTCGGTGTAGGTGCCGTCGGCGGCACGCGTCGAGGCGACGACGACGAGCGCGTCGCGGGTGCCGGTCGCGGGTTCAGACACGGTGGATCCTTCCTGTTCGTGGGCGGGGCCGGGCCGGTGGGCGGGAGCCGCCGGCCGGGCCGGGGCCGAAGCCTCCGCCCGGTGCCGGTGAGCCGGGACGCCGGCCCCTACAGCCGGTGGACGGTCACGGCGTCCCCGGCGGCCAGGTGGGCCCCCGAGGGTACCTCGATGAGGCAGTCGGCCCCGACGGCCTGGGAGATCAGGTGGCTGCCCGGCCCTCCCAGCGGCGTGGCGGTCACCACACTCGCGTCGCCCGCCGCCGCACCAGGCTCAGCGCCCGGCGCCGCCCCGGCGCCGGCCTGCGCCCCACGTCCCAGGTACCCGCGACGGAACTGCACGCGGGCGTCGGAAAGGCCGTCCAACGCCTCGGTCAGCCGCGCGGTCTCGGGGGCGGGCGCCTCGCCGAGCGCGGGGGCGACGAAGAGCCGGAAGCTGACCATCGTCGAGACGGGGTTGCCGGGCAGGCAGACCACGGGCACCCCACCCAGGCGTCCGATACCCTGCGGGCCGCCGGGCTGCTGGGTGACGTGGCCGAACCAGACGTCCTGGCCGTCGGCCTCGAGGAGCTGGCGGACGGCCTCGAAGCGGCCGTGCGAGATGCCTCCGGAGGTCACCGCCACGTCCGGCCGGTGCTTCTCGATCGCGGCGGCGAGGTCGGCGCCGAGGCGCCCCGGGTCGTCGTCGGTGCGCACGCGGGCCACCGGCTCGAGGCCGTGGCGGCGGCACAGCTCGGCGAGCATGGGGCCGTTGGAGTCCGGGATGGTCGCCGCGCCGTCGGGGTCGTCGACGACCTCGGCGCCGCCGGTGCAGATGAGCACGCGGGCCCGGGCGCGCACCCGCACGCGCGACACGGAGGCGTTGATCAGGGCGGCCAGGGTGATCGCGTCGACGCGCCGGCCGGCCGGGGCCACCACGGCACCGCGGGCGAGGTCGGAGCCGGCCGCGCGCACGAACTTGCCGGTGGTGGTCGCCGGCACGTGCACCTCCCCGGCGGCCTCGGCGGCGGTGAAGCTGTCCGGCTCGCACTTCTCCACCGGCACCACGGCGGCGGTGCCGGCGGGCAGCTTCGAGCCGGTCATCACGGGCACCGCGCGGCCGGCCACGCCCTCGGGCACGACCTCGGCGGGGTCGGTGCCGGCGGGCACGGTCGGGCCCACGGGCAGCGCGGCGGGCAGTGTCTCCAGCGCGGCGGCGTCGACGGCGTAGCCGTCCATCTGGGAGTTGTCGAAGCGCGGCGAGTCCGCGGCGGCGAGCGCGTCAGCGGCCAGTACGCGGCCGGCGGCCTCGCGGACGGCGACCTCCTCGGTGCGCGCCGGGCCGAGCAGACGACGCACGGCGGCGAGATGTTCCTCGGGACTACGCATGTACGGCAGCCTCTCCCTTTCTCGGTTTTCCACGGCCCGCAGGTACGGTCGGGCACATGTCCACGATAGAGGTCCACTACTTCGCCGCGGCGCGCGCGGCGGCCGGCACCGCCCTCGAGCGCGTCGAGGCGCCGGGCACCCTCAGCGAACTTGTCGGGCAGTTGGCGGCGGCCCACTCCGGCACCACGGAGGCGGGCATGTCCCTGGCCTCCGTTCTGGAGAGGTGCAGCTTCCTCGTCGACGGTGCGCGCAGCGAGCTCACCGCCCCGCTTGACGACGCCGCGCGCGTCGACGTACTGCCGCCCTTCGCCGGCGGTTAGAGGGACTACTCCCCGAGCTGGCGGAAGATGCCACTGACACGCTCACCGTGCGTGTGTATGAGGGAACTACTCCCCGAGCTGGCGGAAGATGCTCGGGATGAGCGGGGTGACCACCTCGGCGGCGTCGCGCGCGCCGCCGGAGGAGCCGGGGGCGTTGACGATCAGGCTCGCGCCGGGAGTGCGCGCGGTCAGGCCGACGCGGCCGCGCGAGAGCCCGGACTTCGGGCTGGACTCGAGCCCGCGCAGCAGGATCTGGGTGGCCACGCCGGGCAGCTCGACGGCCAGGCGGTCGGCGGTGACCTCGGGGGTGAGGTTGTGGGCGGTGATCCCGGTGCCGCCGGTGGTGAAGATGACGCGGGTACCGCGGGCGAGCTCGGCGTCGAGGGCCTCTCCCACGGCGTCGGCGCCCTCGGCGACGACGACGGTCTCGCCCACGTCGAGCCCCGCGGCGTCGAGAATCTCTCTGATGGCGGGGCCGGACTTGTTGGCGCGTTCGCCGGCGGCGACGCGGTCGGAGACGACGATGACGGCGGCGGTCAGCGGGGTGGGGGTCATGGCGGGGGTGAACCTTTTCTCGGAAGAAGTCGGGTTTTTCACACCCGACGCTACACCCACCAGTTCGTTAACCTGCAATGACTGAATTAAGCAATATTTCCCTATCGTAATTCAGCACGGCAATCCCCGTGACAAAGTGGCAGAAGTCCAGGTCAGAACCCTATTCTTAAAATCAGGAACCCCCGGGCAATATTGCGCCGGGGTTTCGGTGAATCCCCTTCACACTTTCTTGCAGACAAGGTGAATCGAATGGCAACTGAACTCCGCACCGACGGCCGGGTGCTCGAGAACTGGAATCCCGAGAACGAGGAGACCTGGGACTCGAAGATCGCCTGGCGCACGCTGTGGGTGTCCACCTTCGCGCTGACGATCGGCTTCTGCACCTGGTACCTGGTCTCCGCGATCGCACCGGTGCTCAACGACATCGGCTTCGACCTGACCAAGGGGCAGCTGTACTGGCTGACCGCCATCCCGGGCCTGGCCTGCGGCCTGTTCCGCCTGGTGTTCATGTTCCTGCCGCCGGTCATCGGCACCCGCAAGCTCGTGACGATGTCCTCGCTGCTGTTCCTGATCCCAATGTTCGGCTGGTTCTTCGCCGTGCGCGACACCTCCACCCCGTTCTGGTGGCTGCTCGTGCTGGCCTTCCTCGCCGGCATCGGCGGCGGCGTCTTCTCCGGCTTCATGCCCTCGACCGGATACTTCTTCCCGAAGCGCCTCTCCGGCACCGCGCTCGGCCTGCAGGCCGGCATCGGCAACCTGGGCATGTCGCTGATCCAGTTCGTCGGCCCCTGGGTCATGGGCTTCGGACTGCTGGGCCTGTCCTTCGTCGCCCCGCAGACCAACAACAGCGACGGCGGCACCATCTACGTGCACAACGCCGCGGCCGTCTTCATCCCGTGGGCGATCATCGCCGCCGTCCTGTCCTGGACCCTGCTCAAGGACGTGCCGGTCAAGGCGAACTTCCGCCAGCAGATCGACATCTTCGGCAACAAGAACACCTGGATCCTCACCATCGCCTACCTGATGGCCTTCGGCGCCTTCTCCGGCTTCTCCGCCCAGTTCGGCCTGCTGATCAACAACATCTACGGCCGTGAGTCCGCCTTCGCCGAGACCTTCGACCCGGCCACCCTGCCGGCCGGCGCGAGCTTCGCCTTCCTCGGGCCGCTCATCGGCGCCGGCGTGCGCGCCCTGTGGGGCCCGCTGTGCGACAAGTTCGGCGGCGCGATCTGGACCTTCATCGGCGGCGTCGGCATGACCGTGTGCACCGCCGGGGCCGCGCTCTTCCTCAACCCGTCCCACCCGGACCAGTTCTGGTGGTTCCTCGGCTTCATGCTCGGCATGTTCTTCTTCTCCGGCTTCGCCAACGCCGGCACGTTCAAGCAGATGCCGATGATCCTCCCGCCCCGCCAGTCCGGCGGCGTGATCGGCTGGACCGGCGCGATCGCCGCCTTCGGCCCCTTCATCGCCGGCATGCTCATCTCCTCGGTCGGCGCGCCCGGCTTCTTCTGGGGCTGCGTGGTCTTCTTCATCATCGCCACCACCCTGGTCTGGATCTACTACGCCCGCCCGAACGCCCCGTTCCCGGGCTGACCTCACCGGCACCCACTGCACCGGAAATCCCCGAGACCGCTCAAGGAAGTCATGAACACCTCCACCAAACAGTCCCGACCGGACGACGCGAACCCGCTGTTCAAGCTGGGCAGCTTCGTGCGCAAGGGCACCACCGGCTCGCACGGCCAGCAGCTCTTCCTCTCCGGGGGCCGCCAGGCCGACGTCTTCTACCGCAACCGCTGGGCCTTCGACAAGATGGTCCGCTCCACCCACGGCGTCAACTGCACCGGTTCCTGCTCCTGGAAGGTCTACGTCAAGGACGGCGTGATCACCTGGGAGTCGCAGGCGGTGGACTACCCCACCACCGGCTCCGAGATGCCGGACTACGAGCCGCGCGGCTGCCCGCGTGGCGCCTCCTTCTCCTGGTACACCTACTCGCCGACGCGCATCCGCCACGCCTACGCCCGCGGCGTGCTCGTCGACATGTACCGCGAGGCCAAGGAGCGCCTGGGCGACCCCGTGCTCGCCTGGCGCGAGATCCAGCAGGACCCGGACAAGCGCGCCGCCTACGTCTCCCAGCGCGGCAAGGGCGGCCTGATCCGCGTCTCCTACGAGGAGGCCATCGAGATGGCCGCCGCCGCGAACGTCTACACCATCCGCCAGTGGGGCCCGGACCGCATCGCCGGCTTCACCGTCATCCCCGCGATGTCGCAGGTCTCCTACGGCGCCGGCACCCGCTTCCTGGAGCTGATCGGCGGCGTGGCGCTGTCCTTCTACGACTGGTACGCGGACCTGCCGCCGGCCAGCCCGCAGACCTTCGGCGACCAGACCGACGTGCCCGAGTCCGGCGACTGGTACAACTCCAGCTACCTGATGATGTGGGGCTCCAACATCCCGGTGACCCGCACCCCGGACTCGCACTTCATGGTCGAGGCCCGCTACAAGGGCACCAAGGTCGTCGTGGTCTCCCCCGACTTCGCCGACAACACCAAGTTCGCCGACGAGTGGCTGCGCATCAACCCCGGCACCGACGGCGCCCTGGCCTTCGCCATGGGCCACGTCATCCTCAACGAGTTCCACGTCGGCCGGCGCGAGCCGTACTTCCTGGACTACATGCGCCGCTACACCGACGCGCCGTTCCTCGTCGAGCTCGACGACCACGGCGACGGCGCCTACACCCCGGGCAACTTCCTGACCGCCTCCGAGCTTGACGACGCCGCGCTGCGCGACAGTGCGAACAGCACTCACCGTCTGCTGGTGATGCAGGCCGACGGCTCGGCGGTCGACCCCGGCGGCACCATCGCCGACCGCTACGGCGAGGACGGCAAGGGCAAGTGGAACCTGCGCCTCGACGGCGTGGACCCGGTCATGTCCGTCGCCGACGTCGAGGCGGGCGACGAGTTCTCCGGCACCGCCGAGCTGCTGCTGCCCCGCTTCGACCTGCCGGCCTCGGACTCCACCGAGGGCCCGGTGGGCGCCGGCGTGGTCCACCGCGGTGTGCCCGTGCGCCGGGTCGCCGGCCGCCTGGTCACCACCGTCTACGACCTCATGCTCGCCCACTACGGCGTGCGCCGCGACGGCCTGGAGCTGCCCGGCCAGTGGCCGACCGGCTACGACGACGCCGACGAGGTGGGCACCCCGGCCTGGGCCGAGGAGCTCACCGGCGTGCCCGCCGCGGGTGCCATCCGTGTCGCCCGCGAGTTCGCCCAGAACGCGGTGGACTCCAAGGGCCGCTCCCAGATCATCATGGGCGCCGGCGTCAACCACTACTTCAACGCCGACAGCCACTACCGCACCTTCCTGGCGCTGACCTCGATGTGCGGCACCCAGGGCGTCAACGGCGGCGGCTGGGCCCACTACGTCGGCCAGGAGAAGCTGCGCCCGATGAACGGCTGGTCGCAGTACGCCTTCGGCCTGGACTGGTCGCGCCCGCCGCGGCAGATGATCACCACCGGCTTCTACTACATGACCACCTCGCAGTGGCGCTACGACTCCACCCGGGCCGACCGCCTGGCCTCCCCGCTGGCCGCCCACGGCACCGTCGGCGAGAAACTGACCTCGGACACCCTGGTCGAGTCGATGCGCCGCGGCTGGATGCCGAGCTACCCGCAGTTCAACCGCAACCCGCTGACCTTGGCCGACGACGCCGAGGCCGCGGGCATGGACGTCAAGGACTACATCGTCAGCCAGCTCGAGTCCGGCGAGATGGAGTTCGCCTGCCAGGACCCGGACAACCCGGTCAACTTCCCGCGCATCCTGCTCAACTGGCGCACCAACCTGATGGGCTCATCGGCCAAGGGCACCGAGTTCTTCCTGCGCCACATGCTCGGCGTGGACTCCGACGCCACCGCCGAGGAGCTCGGCCCCGACGAGCGCCCCACGACGATCCGCTGGCAGGACGAGGCGCCCAACGGCAAGCTCGACCTGATGATGACCACGGACTTCCGCACCACCTCGACGACGCTGGTCTCCGACATCGTCCTGCCGGCGGCGACGTGGTACGAGAAGAACGACCTGTCCAGCACGGACATGCACCCGTTCATCCACTCCTTCAACGCGGCGATCAACCCGCCGTGGGAGGCGCGCAGCGACTTCGAGGTCTTCCGCGACCTGGCCAAGGCGTTCTCCGGGATGGCCGTCAACTGGCTGGGCACCCAGCGCGACGTCGTCACCGCCCCGTTGGGCCACGACTCCCCCGACGAGCTGGCCAACGCCCACGGCGTGGTGCCGGACCTCGAGGAGACCGGCCTCATCCCGGGCAAGACGATGGCCAAGCTGGTGCCCGTCGAGCGCGACTACACCAAGATCCACGAGAAGTGGACCCACCTGGGCCCGCTGACCGGCAAGCTCGGCACGGGCGTGCACGGCACGTCCTATAACGTGGCCAAACAGGTCGAGGAGCTCAAGCTGATCAACTCGACCTCGGAGACCGCCTCGGCCGGCGAGCGCCCGCTGCTGGACACCGCCACCAAGGCCATCGAGGCGATCCTGCACCTGTCGGGTGTCTCCAACGGCGAGGTCGCCCTCGAGGGCTTCCGCAACCAGGGCGAACGCGTCGGCACCGACATGACCGTCGAGGTCGCCGGCGTCTCGGAGTCCCACATCAACTGGGACATGATCAAGGAGCGCCCCGCCGAGGTCATCTCCTCGCCGGAGTGGACCGGCTCGAAGAAGGACGGGCGGCGCTACACCGCCTTCTCGCTCAACCTCGAGTACGCCAAGCCCTGGCACACCCTCTCCGGGCGCATGCACTACTACCTGGACCACGACTGGTTCCAGGACTACGGCGAGGCGCTGCCGATCTACCGGCCGCCCTTCGACCACGTGCACATCAACGGCGAGATCGGCCCCGGCGAGGCCGGCACCGGCCCCGACGGCGGCCCCGAGGTCACCGTGCGCTACCTGACCCCGCACAACAAGTGGTCGATCCACTCGCAGTACTACGACAACCTGCACGTGCTGTCGATCTCGCGCGGCGGGCAGGTCATCTGGATGTCCAACGTCGACGCCGAGCGCATCGGGGTCAAGGACAACGACTGGATCGAGGCCTACAACCGCAACGGTGTCGTCTCCGCCCGCGCGATCGTCTCCCACCGCATCCCGGCGGGCACGGTCTACATGAACCACGCCCAGGAGCGCACCACGGGCACCCCGGTCAACGAGCGCACCGGCCGCCGCGGCGGCACGCACAACTCGCTGACCCGCATCATGATCAAACCCATCCACGTCGCCGGCGGTTACGGGCACCTGACCTACGGCTTCAACTACATCGGGCCCACCGGAAACAACCGCGACGAGGTCACCCGCATCCGTCGCCGCTCCCAGGAGGTTGAGTACTGATGAAGGTCATGGCACAGATCGCCATGGTGATGAACCTGGACAAGTGCATCGGCTGCCACACCTGCTCCGTGACCTGCAAGCAGGCCTGGACCAACCGTGAGGGCACCGAGTACATCTGGTTCAACAACGTCGAGACCCGGCCGGGCGTGGGCTACCCGCGCGGCTGGGAGGACCAGGACCGCTGGGAGGGCGGCTGGGAGCGCACCTCCTCGGGCAAGCTCAAGCCGCGCTCCGGCGGCCGGCTCAAGAAGCTGCTGACCATCTTCCACAACCCGAACCTGCCCACGATCGAGGACTACTACGAGCCGTGGACCTACGAGTACGACAAGCTGCTCCAGGCCCCGGCCGGCCAGCGCACCCAGCCGACGGCCCGCCCGGTCTCCCAGCTCGACGGCCGGCCGATCGACAAGATCGAGTGGTCCTCCAACTGGGACGACAACCTGGGCGGCTCGACGGCCACCCTCGACGACGACCCGGTGCTCCACCAGATGAACCTGACGGTCAAGAAGGACATCGAGGACTCCTTCATGTTCTATCTGCCGCGCATCTGTGAGCACTGCCTGAACCCGACATGTGTCTCCTCGTGCCCCTCGGGCGCGATGTACAAGCGCACCGAGGACGGCATCGTCCTCGTCGACCAGGACCGCTGCCGCGGCTGGCGCATGTGCGTCTCCGGCTGCCCGTACAAGAAGGTCTACTTCAACCACAAGACCGGCAAGGCCGAGAAGTGCACGCTGTGCTACCCGCGCCTCGAGGTCGGCCAGCCGACCGTGTGCTCGGAGACCTGCGTGGGCCGCCTGCGCTACCTGGGCGTGCTGCTCTACGACGCCGACCGCGTCGCCGAGGCCGCCGCCACCAAGGACCCGCAGGACCTCTTCGAGGCGCAGAAGTCGCTCTTCCTGGACCCGCACGACGAGCGCGTGGTGGCCGCGGCGTACGAGGAGGGCATCCCGCCGTCCTGGATCACCGCCGCCCAGGAGTCGCCTATCTACGACCTGATCTTCCGCTACGGGCTGGCCCTGCCGCTGCACCCGGAGTTCCGCACCCTGCCGATGGTCTGGTACATCCCGCCGCTGTCGCCGGTCGTCGACCAGGTGACCGCCTCGGGCAACGACGGCGAGGACCACAAGGTGCTGCTCACCGCGCTGTCGACGATGCGCATCCCTCTGGAGTACCTGGCGGGCCTGTTCACCGCCGGCGACACCGCCCCGGTGGAGCTCTCGCTGCGCCGCCTGGCCGCGATGCGCTCCTACATGCGCGACATCAACCTCGGCGGCGAGCCGAACGAGGATATCGCCGCGTCCGTCGGCATGACGGGCAAGGAGATCGAGAAGATGTACCGCCTGCTGGCCATCGCCAAATACGACGACCGCTACGTCATCCCGACCGCCTCCCCGGAGTCGCCGCGCGGGATCACCTCGCTCGACCCCTTCGGCGACGCCGACCCGGGCGCCGGCCTCGGCGCACCGGAGTCCTGCCGGCCGGGCAACGCCCCGCAGGTCTCGCTGGCCAGCTGGGCCCCCGGCGAGCGCCCCGACGCGATGTTCCCGCAGGGCAGGTGAGAAAAGTGAAGCGCAGAACCTTCGCCGGCCAGGCCCCGCAGACCGTGGTTCCGGCCGTCGAGATGACCGAGGCGCAGCGGCGCACGCTGTTCATGGCCGTCTCCGTGCTGCTGGACTACCCCGGCGAGAACTTCACCGCCGCCCTCGACGCCACCGAGTCCGCGCTCGACGAGCTTCCCGACGCCGTCGTGGCCGAGCTCGGAGCGTTCCTCGCCGTCGCACGCGAGCGCGGCCGGCGCGGCATGGAGATCCACTACGTGGAGACCTTCGACCAGCGCCGCCGCTGCGCGCTGTACCTGTCCTACTACGCCGTCGGCGACACCCGCCGGCGCGGCTCGGCGATCGTCGCCTTCAAGCAGCAGCTGAAGGCCCTCGGCGTCGAGCAGGTCCGCGAGGAGCTGCCCGACCACATCTGCGTGGTCCTCGAGGCCGCCGCCCGCGCGGACGGCCCCGGCCACGCCGACGCCCTCGAGATCCTCGCGGCCCACCGCGAGGGGATCGAGGTACTGCGCACCGCCCTCGAGCACCAGGACTCGCCCTACGCGCACCTGGTGCGCGCGGTGTGCGCCGCGCTGCCGGAGATCGACGAGGACACCCGCGAGCGCTACCTCGACCTGATCCGTTCCGGTCCCCCGGCCGAAATGGTCGGCATCGAGACCCCGCTGCCGTTCCCGGGGGCCGGTACCCGATGAGAACCTCAACCGCACAATCCCCCGCACAGTCCCCCGCGAACCCGATGGAGAGGCACTGACACCATGGACACCTTCGAACTCTTCCTGTGGGTGGCCTACCCCTGGCTGGCCATCGCCGCCTTCGTGGTCGGCCTGATCTGGCGGTGGCGCTACGACCAGTTCGGCTGGACGGCCACTCCTCCCAGATCTACGAGTCCCGCCTGCTGCGCATCACCTCGCCGCTGTTCCACTGGGGCATCGTCTTCGTCTTCCTCGGCCACGTGATGGGCCTGGCCTTCCCCAAGTCCTTCACCCGGGCCATCGGGATCTCCGACGGCGCCTACCACCTGATCGCCACGATCCCGGGCACGATCGCCGCCGCGATGGTCATCGTCGGCTTCCTCGGCCTGATCTACCGCCGCGTGGTCAAGCGCAGCGTCTTTTTGGCGACCTCGACCTCGGACAAGGTCATGTACGTCATCCTGGGCCTGGCGCTGTTCTCCGGCGCCGTGGCCACCGTCTCGCTGCAGGTCTTCGGCGGCCCGCACGGCTACGACTACCGCGAGACGATCTCGCCGTGGATCCGCCAGCTGCTCATCTTCAACCCGCAGCCCGAGCTGATGGCCGACGTGCCCTGGCAATTCAAGGTCCACGTCACCGCCGGCCTGACCCTGCTGGCGGCCTGGCCATTCACCCGCCTGGTGCACGCCTTCTCCGCCCCGATCGGCTACCTGTCCCGCCCCTACGTCGTCTACCGCTCCCGTGACATCACCACCCAGCCGCTGCGCGCCTCGGTGGCCTGGGAGCCGGTGCGCTCCAACAAGAAGCAGCTCGACGACGAGGCCAAGTGGTCGGGGGCCTAAAGGTCCACCCCCGAACCCCTCCCCCGTGACCGCCCGGATCCGGGAAGTGTACGGATGTACACCCCCGTCCGGGCGGTCTTTTTGCACGGCCCCACCCGTGCACGGTGAGCTGCGCCGACGGCGCCACGCGGCGCCGGCGCGGACCGACGGGACGTCGTCAATCGAAGTACCAGCCACGAATAACCCCGCCAGAATCGGGTTCATCGTGTCTGAACAGCGCCGACAAGAGCTGTCATACTGGTGCCCGCATACCGGAATCGCGCTGAAAGGAAGCTTTTCCCGTGAAGAAGACCCTCGCAGCAATCTCCGTCGTCTCCGCCGCGGCGATCGTCCTGGCCGGCTGCTCGCCGTCCAACGAGAACGACTCCTCCGCCGAGGCCACCTCGAGCTCCGCCGCCGGCTCCAACACCGAGTCCCAGGCCGCCTCCGACCAGAACGAGGCCGTCGACCTGACCGTGCTCGCCGCCGCCTCGACCCGCGTCCTCAACGACGACCTCGACGCCCAGACCGCCGAGCTGGACACCCCGCTGAACCTCGAGTTCATCAACGGCGGCTCCTCCGGCCTGGTCCAGCAGCTGCAGGACGGCCACCCCGGTGACGTCTTCATCTCCGCCGACAAGAAAAACATGGACAAGGCCGTCGACGCCTCCGTGGCCTCCGACCCGGTCGAGATCGCGCAGAACTCCATGGTCATGGTCGTGCCGAAGGGCAACCCCGGCGACATCACCGGCGTCGACGACGGCTCCATGGCCGGCAAGAACGTCGTCCTGTGCGACGAGCAGGTCCCCTGCGGCAACGTCTCGAAGTCCATCCAGGACGACCTGGGCATCGACATCGAGGCCGTCTCGCTCGAGCAGTCCGTCTCCGACGTGCTGGGCAAGGTGACCTCCGGCGAGGCCGACGCCGGCTGGGTCTACCGCACCGACGCGCAGGCCGCCGGCGACGACGTCGAGGTCATCGAGATCCCCAAGGCCGAGGACCACGTCAACTCCCTCTACGCCGCGGTGACCACCAACTCCGAGAACCCGGAGGCCGCCCGCGAGCTCATCGAGCTGCTGACCTCCAAGGAATTCGCCGAGACCTGGGAGAAGTACGGCTTCACCCCCGTCTCCGAGTAAGAGGTGCGCGTGACACGCACTCCCACTGAGCAACCGCCCCCCGGGCCCGCAGGCGCCCGGGTGCCGGTTGCCCTGCTTCTGGTCGCCGTCATCGGCGTCGTCGTCATCGTCGGCCCCGTGCTCGCCCTCGGCGTGCGCGTGGACTGGTCGCAGTTCTGGCCCGTCCTCCAGGAGGACGACACCCGCGAGCTGCTCGCCGTGACGATCTACGCCGCCGTGCAGGCCACCGTGATCACGGTGCTGCTCGGCGTGCCGCTGGCGGTGTGGATCTCGTCCTCCGAACGCTTCGGCGCGCGTGTGGTGCGCCTGCTGGTCATGCTGCCGCTGGCGATGCCGCCGGTGGTCGCGGGCCTGGCGCTGACGGCCGCGGTGGGCCGGCACGGGCTGCTCGCCCCGGTGCTCGACGCCCTGGGCATCCAGTTCGCCTTCGCCTTCCCCGGCGTGGTGCTCGCCCACACCTTCGTCGCGCTGCCCTTCGTGATCGTCTCCGTCGACTCGGCGCTGCGCCAGATCGACCGCGAGATCCTCGCCTCAGCCGCCGGCGTGGGCATGCGCCCGCGCGAGATTCTCACCCGCATCACGCTGCCGGCCATCGCGCCGGCCGTGGCAACGGGCGCGGGGCTCGCCTTCGCCCGCTCGCTCGGCGAGTTCGGCACCACGCTGACCTTCGCGGGCTCCATGCCCGGCGAGACGCGCACCATGCCCATCGGCATCTACCTCGAGCGCGAGATCGACCAGGATCGCGCCTACGTGCTGGCCGCGGTGCTGATCATCCTCGCCGTGCTCGTGTTCCTCGCCGCGATGCTGCCCACGCTCTTCGCCCGCGAGCACACCCCGCGCCCGGCGACGATCACCGCCCTGGACACCGGGCGCATGCGCGAGCTGACCCGGCCGGCCTCCGGCGGCACCGGCGTGGAGATCACCACCCGCGGGGAGACCACCCACTTCCCCGCCGGCACCATCACCGCGCTGATCGGGCCGAACGGCTCGGGCAAGACCACCCTGGCGGGGCTGATCGCCGGGCGCCTGCGCGGCGCCGAGGTCCGCGTCGACGGCGAGCTTGTCGACGGGCCCGCCCGCGGCGACTTCGTGCCCGCCCAGCGCCGCGGCATCGTGCTGCTGACCCAGCGGCCCGGCCTGCCGCGCACCGCCACGGTGCGCCAGGCGGTCACCATGGCCACCCGCGACAAGGAGCTCTCCGGCGAGCTGCTCGAGGCCGCCGGGCTGGCGGACCTGGCCGACACCCCGGTGCCGGCGCTCTCCGGCGGGCAGGCCGCGCAGGTCGCCCTGGTCCGCGCCCTCGGCGCGCGCCCCGGCGTGCTCATCCTCGACGAGCCGATGGCCGCCATCGACGTCGACTCCACCGCCCGCTGGCGCCGCCTGCTGCGCGCCACCGGCGGTGACCGCACCACGATCATGGTCACCCACGACCCCGTCGACCTGGCCGGGCTCTCCGAGCGCGTGGCCGTGATGCAGTCCGGGCGCACCGTCGCCGAGGTACCCACCGGCGAGCTCTTCGCCCTGCCGCCCACGGACTTCGCCGCGCGCCTGGCCGGCGTCAACCGCCTCGAGGGCACGGTGACAATTTCCGACGCCGCGTCGGTCACCGTCGACGTCGCCGGCCAGGAAGTCGTGGGCTCGCCGTCCGAGGACGCCCCGGTCCCGGCCGGGGGCACAGCCCCCGGCACGCCGGCCGTGGTGACCTTCGCCCCGACGGCGGTCACGCTCGTGCGGAGCGCGGGCGCCGCCGACGTGGGCGCCGGTGCGGGCGCCGACGGTGACGGGACCGGCGAGGCCGGGCGACGGGACGTCGGCAATCGGGCCCCCGAGGTGCTCTCGGCGCGCAACCGCTGGTCCGGCACCGTGCTCACGCTCGACTCCACCCCGGCCGACGCCGGCGCGGGCGCCAACGTTATCGTCACCGTGGGCCTCGCCGAGGGCGTGCAGCTGACCACCCCGGTCACCACAGCCGCGGCCGTCGAGCTGGGCCTGGAGTCCGGCGTCGCGGTCGACTGCCTGGTCAAGGCCACCGCGGTGACGGTGCACCCCCGGCTCACACCTGAGCCCGGCACCGATAACGTCTAGTTGATACCTTCATGGGGACCCGAAAGGAGCCCCTGTGAAGAACATTCTGCGCAGCGCCGCCGCGGTCGCCGCGGCGGCGCTCAGTGCCACCACCCTCACCGTCGCCGCCTCGCCCGCCGGCGCCCAGACCGCCGGCGCGAACTGGGGCGAGTGCCCCGTGCGCGTCGACCAGCCCGGCGCCGAGTGCGGCACCGTCGAGGTGCCCGTCGACCACGCCAACCCCGGCGGGGAGAAGATGCAGGTCAGCCTCGTGCGCCTGCCCGCCGGCGGCGAGAAGCGCGGCACCGTCTTCACCAACCCCGGTGGCCCGGGCGTGGACGCCATGGGCGCCTACGGCTCCACCCAGGGCATGGTCCTGCCCTCCCAGCTGCGCGAGCACTACGACGTGGTCGCCGTCCAGCCGCGCGGGCTCTCCGGCTCCCGGGCGCTGACCTGCAGCGAGAACGCCTCGGCGGACCCGGTCGCGCAGACGGTCAACGCCGGCGGGGCCGTGCGCGCCGCCTGCGAGGCCACCCCCCCGCTTCCCGCAGCAGGTGACCACCGAGAACACCGCCGGTGACTGGGAGGCGGTGCGCGCGGCGCTCGGCGAGGAGCGCATCAACATCGTCGGCGTCTCCTACGGCACGCTGCTCGGCTCCGTCTACGCCTCGAAGTACCCCGAGCGCGTGGACAAGCTGGTGCTCGACTCCGGCTTCAACCGCGAGACCATGTGGGCTCCGCTGATTGTCAGCCAGAAGTCCGGCTACGAGCGCTCGCTGCATGAGTTCTTCGGCTGGGTCGCCGCCAACGATGAGACCTACCACCTCGGCGACACCCCGCTGAAGGCCTACCAGGCCTGGTCGGTGGCTGTCACGGCCGAGGCCGGCACCAACCCGACCGTCGCCCCGCCGGCCGCACAGGTCGGCGACGTTCCCGCCGGCTTCGAGTGGGCCGGCCAGTCCGCCGCGGACCTGATGACCGCCGCCGGCCTGCAGCGCGTGCAGCTCGAGGGCCTGGCCTCCCAGGCGGCCAACCCGGGCGCCAACCAGGCCACCTCCGAGCTGCTTCTGACAACCCGCCTGCTCGTGCCCGCCCCGGCCGCCTGGGACATGCTGGCCCGGACGATCAACGGCACCCTCGACCCGGCCGAGGCCGCGGGCGCGGCCGACCAGATGGACGCGCAGACCAAGGACCGTGCGCTGGCCGAGGCCGCCGAGGTCGAGGAGTCCTTCGCCTACATGCAGAACGTGATGATCTGCAACGAGTCTGAGGCCCCGGTCAACCCGCTCATGTGGCCCGAGGCCCTGTGGTACTCGCTGGTCACCGGGGACATCTTCGCCTCCCCGGCCGCGCTCTTCGGATCGGGTGCGTACTGCGCCGGGGCGCCGGCGACCACGAAGGTCCGCCCGCTCGACGGCTCGAAGCTTCAGCACCGTCCCCTGCAGCTGCAGGCCACCGGCGACCCGCAGACCGTCTACGGCAACTTCGACAACATGGCCGGGCAGATGAACAGCCAGGTCGTCACCGTGCGCGGCTCCGGCCACGGGCAGTTCGGCACCGGCAACCCGGCCGCCGACGAGCTGGTCATGCACTACCTGGAGACCGGCGAGGCCACCGCCTCGGAGATCCAGGGCATCGACCCCTCCGCCCCGCAGGTCAACTAGCCGCGGTTAGGCCGCACGGGCGGGCGGTGCTAAACTGTCTCCCGTTGCCCGGCGGCTGACCGCCGGGCGGATGCCCCCGTAGCTCAGTGGATAGAGCGCCGGTTTCCGGTACCGAAGGTCGCAGGTTCGACTCCTGTCGGGGGCACGGTAACGCCGCAGGTCATAAGGCCTGCGGCGTTTTTCGTGCGCGTGGAGAGGGGCGGAAAGGAGGGCGCCCGGCTAGTCCCGCCAGCTTAGTCCCGCCGGCGCCACCAGTCGAGCAGCTCGGTGCCGCGGTCCTCGGGGAAGGCGACCCCCGAGCGCGCGCAACAGTCCAGGCAGAGGCACTCGAGCTTCGCGGCCAGCCGCAGCGCCTGGCCCAGGTCCGCGGTGTGCGTCTCCGAGGGGTAGTCGCGCTCCATACCCAGGCGCGCGGCGGCGAGCCAGCCGGCCAGGCGCGCCGAGGCACCCGCGCTCGAGGCGTCGGCCACCTCGGTTGCGCTCCCGCCGGCGCCCGCGCCGGCGTCCGCGGCCTCGGTGCCGGAACCGCCCTCGGCGGGCTGCGCGGCGTCGTCAATCTCCCGGGAGCGCAGGTGTTCGATCAGGGGGTAGGCGGCCAGCAGGTGGCGGCGCTCGTCCTTGGTCACGCCCTCGGCGTCGAGGCGGTGCTCGGCGGCGGCGTGCTCCTTGGCCTCCAGCGCGCCGAGCGGCAGGCCCTCGGCGGCGAGCACCTCGGCGACGACGGGCAGCAGGTCCGCGAGCTGCTCGCGGGCGCTGAGCCCGAACCAGGCGTCGGTGAGCACGACCTCGGCGAGCACGGCGCGCTCGTGGCCGGCCCGTGCCGGCACGAAGGCGGGCTCGGCCAGGCGCCGGCCGAGCACGGTGCGCCGCCCCTCCCCCGCGACCTCGCGGTCCTCGCGCGCGGCCACGCCCACGCCCGGAAGCCCGGCGATCAGGTTGTCCACCGCGGCGTCGGCGGCGACGGGCTCGATCGTGGTGTCCGGCGCGGTGCCCTGGCCCAGCGAGGTGGTCTGGCGCTCGTCGTAGACCAGCTCGACGGAGCCCTGCGGGCCGGGCAGCGCCGAGGGCCGCGCGCCGCGCGATGGCGCGCGCCCCAGCTCCCGCCACCGCGCCCGGGTGTGCACGTGGCTGGCGTCGGGGTCCTGGACGATGAGTACCGCGGCCGTCGGCAGGGGCAGCTGCCTTAGGCAGGCCAGCCCGGAGAGGATCGAACGGGCCTCGGGCGCGCCGGCGTCGGGCAGCTCGCGGGCCGCGGCGTCGAGGATCGACTCCGGGGCCGGGTGGGTGTGGAGTTCAGAGAAGTTTTGCGGGGCGTTCATGCCCGTCACGCTAGTGCAGCGCAGGTCATTCGTCGCGCCGAACCGATCAGGCGGCGCGCATGCCCCGCCGGGGAGCTTGCCGACGCCGCGCGTGCCCCACCCCGGCGCGTCACGTACGCGTGCGAAATGGCGCGCGCCACCGGACAACGCTGGTAGTGTCGGCGGTCACAGTAAGCGACTAACGACCATTCGTCCGGAGGAGCCATGGCCGACAACCCCATCACCAGCCCCGCAGACTTCTACGACGTCTTCGCGGACGTCACCGGGGGCGACCTCGAGGCGTGGCGGCGCGCCGCCGAGTTCGGCGCCGCGGCCCGCGACCGCGTCAACGCCGCCTGGGAGACCGCCGACTACCCGCTCGACCTCGTGCGCGAGGCCGCGGCGGCCGGGCTGATGACCGACGGCATCGAGATCCCCGGCCAACCGTCCTACTCCGCGCTCGGGCGCTCCCTGATCGTCATGGAGGTCGCCCGCTGCGACGCCTCGCTGTCCACCGCCATCGCCGTGCAGGCGGGCCTGGCCATGCGCTCGATCGCCAACTGCGGCTCCGAGGAGCAGAAGGCGACGTGGCTGCCGGCCATGGCCACCTGCGACAAGCTCGGCGCCTTCGCGCTGACCGAGCCCGACCACGGCTCGGACTCGGTGGCCCTGGAGACCTCCGCGTGCCGCGAAGGCGACGAATGGGTGATCAACGGGGCCAAGAAGTGGATCGGCCACGGCTCCGTCGGCGACGTCTCCATCATCTGGGCGCGCACCGACGACGGCGAGGTCGGCGGCTTCCTCGTCGACCAGACCGCCGAGGGCTACTCCGCCGAAACCATCAACGGCAAAGGCTCGCTGCGCGGCATCCCCCAGGCTCTCATCACGCTGACCGACGTGCGCGTGCCCGACTCCGCCCGCCTGCCCGGCGCGCGCAGCTTCCGCGACACCGCGGGAGTGCTGACCGGCACCCGCTGCTCGGTGGCCTGGGCGGCCCTCGGCATCGCGCTCGACTGCTTCGAGAAGGCCCTGGCCCACGTCCAGGAGCGCGAGCAGTTCGGCCGGGAGCTCGCCGGCTTCCAGATCATCCAGCAGCGCCTCTCCGACATGCTCCAGGACCTGGTCGCCATGGCGCTCTACTGCCGGCGCCTGGCCGACCTCGAGGAGGCCGGCACCCTCTCGCCCAAGCAGGCCTCCCTGGCCAAGGTGCACAACACCCGGGCGGCCCGGCGCATCGCCGCGAACGCCCGCGACATGCTCGGCGGCGTGGGCATCCTGCTGGACAACCACGTCATGCGCCACATGGCCGATCTCGAGGCGCTGCACACCTACGAGGGCACCGACACCATCCAGTCGCTGATCGTCGGCAAGGCGCTCACCGGTGTCAGCGCCTACCGCTGAGCGCGCGCCGGACACCGCGCGCACCGCCGAGCCCGCGCCCCGCACCCGAGCCTTCACCCGACCGCCCCTGACCCCGTACCGGCAACCGCATCCGGCGCCCAAGGAGCAACGATGAGCACGTCCCAGACCGTGCGCCCCGTCGAGTGGCTCACCGACAATGTCCGCGACCTCGACGTCCCCGACGACGAGACCGTCTTCGACCTCGTCTTCGGGGGCATCGCCGACGATGAGCGCGACAACCCCGCCATCACCGACGTCGCCACCGGCCAGACACTCACCCTCGGCGAGTTCCGCGACCGCGTCGAGGCACTCGCCGGCGCCCTGGCCGCCCGCGGGGTCGGCGTCGGCGACGTCGTCGGCCTGCAGGCGCCCAACGGCATCGCCTACGCCCTGGCCTTCCACGGCATCATGCGCGCCGGGGCCACCATCACCCCGATCGGCGCGCTGGCCACCGCCAAGGACGTCGAGTTCCAGCTGCGCGACTCCGGCGCCGGCAGCCTGCTTCTACATCGACAAGCTCGGCCCCGCGGGCGCCGAGGGCGCCGAGCGCGCCGGAGTCTCGATGACCGTCGCGCTCGACGACCCGACCGAGGGGCTGGAGGCGCTGCTGACCGAGGGCCGGCCCGCCCCCGTAATCGACATCGACCCGCTCACCCACCTCGCCGCGCTGCCCTACTCCTCCGGCACCACCGGCCGGCCCAAGGGCGTGCGGCTGAGCCACCACAACCTGACCTCGAACATCCGCCAGACCGTCGCGATGCTGAGCCTGAACGGCCTGCGCCCGGGCTGGACCGTGATGGGCCCGCTGCCGTTCTTCCACATCTACGGGATGAACTCGATGCTCAACACCATCGTCGCGGCGCGCTGCCACCTTCTGACCATGCCGAAGTTCGACCTGCACCTCTTCCTCGAGGCGCACCAGAAGTGCGGCGTGCAGTACACCTACGTCGCCCCGCCGATCATGGTCGGGCTGGCCAAGCACCCCGCCGTCGACGAGTTCGACCTCTCCTCGCTCGAGTTCATGCTCTCCGGGGCGGCGCCGCTCGACGAGGAGCTGGCCGACGCCGTGGCGAAGCGCATCGGCTGCGACGTCATCCAGGACTACGGCATGACCGAGACCAGCCCGCTGGCCACCGCGCACGTGCGCGGCCGGGGCGACATCGGGTCCATCGGCACGCCGGCGCCCAACACCGAGGCCAAGCTGGTCGACCTGCTCGACCCGGACCTCGCAGAGATCCCCGTGCCCGAGCCCGGCGACCAGCAGGCCGAAGGCGTGCCCGAGGGCCACTCCCGCGACGGCGAGCTGTGGATCCGCGGGCCGCAGGTCATGCTCGGCTACCACGACAACGAGGAGGCCACCGCCGGGGCTCGCACCCCGGACGGCTGGCTGCGCACCGGCGACATCGCCCGCTACAACGCCAACGGCAGGCTCCTCATCGTCGACCGGGCCAAGGAGCTGATCAAGTACAAGGGCTACCAGGTCGCCCCCGCCGAACTGGAGGCGATGCTGCTGACCCACGACTCGGTGGCCGACTCCGCGGTCGTGCCGTGGCGCCGCCCCGAGGACGGCGAGGAGGTCCCCCGGGCCTTCATCGTGGTCAAGGAGGGCCACGAGCTCGGCGAGGAGGAGCTGAAGGACTGGGTCGCCGAGCGGGTGGCACCCTACAAGAAGATCCGCCGCATCGACTTCATCGAGCAGATCCCGAAGTCGGTCTCCGGCAAGATCCTGCGCCACGAGCTGCGCGACCGCTGAGCCGGCGCCGGTGGCGCGGGGAGGCCCGGGCCCCGCGCGCGCCGGGCGTCGGCCGGGCCTAACCGAAGTCGGGGCGGCGGCGCTCGCGGAAGGCCGCCACGCCCTCGCGGTGTCCCTCGGAGGTCAGAAGGCGCGGCTGGACCTTCGCCTCCACGGCCAGCTGCTCGTCGAGGCCTGCCAGGGTCGCGCCGTTGATGAGGGCCTTGACCTCGGCGAGAGCCTCGCGCGGCGAGCCGGCGAGCACGCCGGCGACCAGCTCGCGGGCGGCGGAGAGGGCACGGCCGTCCTCGACGACCTCCGCGACCAGCCCCGCGGCGGCGGCCTCCTCGGCGGGGAGCCGCGACTGAGTCAGCGCGAGCTGCATGGCCCGGGCGCGACCCAGGGAGGCGGCCACCGTCAGACACGCCGCACCGTCGGGCACCAGGCCGATGCGCCCGAAGGGCAGGGTGAAAAAGCCACTCTCACCGGCGACGATGAGGTCGCAGGCCAGTGCGAGCGAGGCGCCGATGCCGGCGGCCGCGCCCTCGACGGCGGCGACGACGGGCACCGGGCAAGCGGTGACCGCGCGGATCATCGCGGTGGCGTTGGCCATCGGGGCGCCGTCGGCGTCGTCCCCTGCGGCGAGCGCCTCGGCGACCTCGGATGCGCCGTCGACCACGTCGGCGCCCGCGCAGAACGCGGGGCCGGTGCCGGTGAGCACCACGGCGCGCACCGCGGCGTCGGCACCCGCCCGCTCGACCGCCTGCGCGAGCTCCAGGAACTCGGCGTGGGTCAGGGCGTTGCGCCGCTTCGGCTTGTCGATGGTCACCACGGCCACGTTGCCGTCGGTCTCGCTGATGATCGTCGTCATGGGGCCACTCACCGTCTTTCCCTTGGATCGGTCTCCGGTCAAGGGGCGACCGGATGCGTCGCGTGTGGGTCCAAGGTATCGGGCGAGGGTGCACCACCGCAGCGTTTTCGGTGATCTGGCTCACTCGGCGCCGCACACGGCACCGGGTGTCGCCGTGCGCCGCACACGGCACCGGGTGTCGCCGTTCGCCACGCACGGCACCGGACGCCGCCGACCCGACCTCAGTCCTCCGGCATGATCAGCCAGGCGAGCAGGTAGAAGATGACCTGCGGGCCGGGCAGCAGCACGGAGGCGACGAAGGCCAGGCGCACCAGCCCGGGGTCCCAACCGTAGGTCTCGGCGATGCCGCCGCACACGCCGCCGATCCAGCGGTCCGTGATCGAGCGGTGCAGCCGCCGGCGAATCAGCGGCTCGGCGTTCGCGCCGTAGACGGCGGTGTCCTCGGCGGCGGGCGGGATGTAGGTCTGGGCGGTCATGGGGGCTCCTCTCGGGCGGCCGGGGCGGTCTCTCCGTCCCGTGTCACCTTCGAGTCAAGCCGCGCACGCGCCCGGGCACATCGGGGAGACTCCCGGATCTTCCCCCTAGGGGTGCGCGGCAGCACGCACCGCTCCCCGTGCGGTGCCCTACCTCCGAGCGCGCACCGCTCCCCCTACTTCCCGGCCTCGTCGTCCTTGCACAGCGGGCCGGCGAAGTGTCCGGTGCCGGGAACGTTGTCCACGGCGAGCACGCCCTCGCCGAAGGCGCGCAGGCCCGCGGCGGCCTCGGGGCTCAGGTGGTCGAAGACGAGGCGTCGCACGCTCTCGACGTGCTCGGGCGCGGCGGCGACCAGCCGGCTGCGGCCGTCGTCGGTCAGGCGCACCTCCACGCCGCGGGCGTCGCCCTCACTGGGGCACTTGGTCACCAGGCCGCGGCGCTCCATGCGCGTGACCTGGTGCGAGGTCCGGCTGCGGTCCCAGTCCAACGAGGCGCACAGGTCGCGCAGGCGCAGCGACTCTCCGTCGGCCTCGGACAGCGAGACGAGCACCGCGAACTCGGAGGCTGACAGGTCCTGACCCTTCTGCAATGTCTCGTCGATCGCGCGCGAGATCTTGCGCGTGGTCGCCAGATAGAGGCGCCAGAGGTCCTGCTCGTCGTCGTTGAGCCACCGCGGGGTCTTGGTCATGGTTCCAGAGAATAATTATCTCCCCTGGCAAAGGCCAACAGCCACCCCGTTTTGTTGACGATTCACAGTTTTTTATTGATATGTCACCTAATGGCGTTATGATGGGCCCCTTCACCGCGACACGGACGGTAACGCGGCCGGGAGGCGTCCGCGACCGCAGCGATTGCGGTGACGCATTGGAGCAAGACCACACAGACCCAATCAACTTCCAAGGAGACTTCAACGACCGACTACACCGGCACCTACGCCATCGATCCGGCCCACACCAACGTCGGCTTCACCGCCCGCCACGCCATGGTCACCAAGGTCCGCGGCCACTTCCCCGAGGTCGAGGGCACCGTGGAGATCACCTCCGCCGACGCCTCCGAGGCCTCCGCCAAGGCGACCGTCAAGACCGCCTCGATCGACACCGGCAACGCCGACCGCGACGGCCACGTCCGCGGCGAGGACTTCTTCGACGTCGAGAAGTTCCCGGAGATCACCTTCTCCACCACCGAGGTCTCCGTGACCGGCGGCGAGGGCACCGTCACCGGTGACCTGACAATCAAGGGCACCACCAAGCCCGTCACCCTGGGCGTCGAGCTCTTCGGCGTCGAGGAGGACCCCTTCGGCAACACCCGCCTGGGCTTCGAGGCCACCGGCAAGATCAACCGCACCGACTTCGGCGTCGACTTCCAGGCCCCGCTGAACTCCGGCGGCGTGCTGGTCAGCGAGAAGATCGGCATCGAGATCGAGGGCTCGGCCATCAAGCAGGCCTGAGCCTGAAACGCCCCTAGAGCGCAGCCGGGGCCGGACGGGTATCGCACCCGCCCGGCCCTTTTCCATTGCTTGACGACGCCCGCGTGCCCCGTCGTCGGCGCGCACCTCCCGCACGCGGCGGGCGGCGCCCGGGGCGCCGCCCCGTCAGTCCAGCGTGGCCGGGCGCTTGAGCTGCGCGATCGGGTAGTCGACCTTGCCGGCGACCCCGTCGTAGCGGCTCGGCATGCAGGTCAGGATGAACACCTGCCCGTCGCCGCTGACCTTCGAGAGCACCGTGCTCATCCGCTCCAGGCGGTCGGGGTCGGTGTTGCCGAGTGCGTCGTCGACGAAGACCGGCGCGGAAAGCCCCTGACCCGGCCCGCCGGCCAGGCGGGCGACGGCGAGACGGCCCAGGATCATCAGCTGCTCCTTCGCCCCGCCGGAGAGCAGCTCGACGTCGACGGTGCGCCCGTCGCGGCTGCGCCCGCTGACCGCGAGGTCCTCGTCGAGCTCGAAGCAGGCGTCGCGGCCGAAGACCGGGCCGGTCAGCTCCGCGAGCTCCTCGGCGAAGGGGCGCGCGTAGCGGGCACGGGCCTCCCCGCGGTGGCGCTGCAGAGCCTCGCGCAGCACCGACACGGCGTGCGCGCGCCGCTCGACGGCGGCCAGCCTGTGGCCGGTGCGCTCCTTGCGCGAGCGGGCGGTCTCCAGCTCCTCCTCCGCGCCGCGGGCGTGGTTGATGTAGCCCTCGTTGCGCGAGATGGTCAGAGTGGCCCGGTTGGCCCGTTCAGTGAGGCTCTCGACCTTCGTCTTGGCCGCGGCGTGCAGCTGGGCGGCGGTCTCCGGGTCGGCCTCGCGGACCTTCGCATGCGCAGCAGCCAGGCATTCCTCGGCGGTGGTCAGGGCGGTCTGCGCCCCGGCGAGCACCTCCTTGAGCGCCTCCTCGGCCTGCTCCGCCTCGGCCGTCGCCAGTCGATTGTCGGCCGCCTCGGCCTCGGAGCGTGCCCCCTCCAGGCGGGCGCGCAGCTCGGCCAGCTCGGTCGCCGCCGTCCGCTTCGCCCACGGGTCGCGCTCGGCGGCGGCCCGGTCGCGGGTACCGGCGGCCTTCACGCGGGCCTCCTCGGCCTGATCGACCTGCGCGGCGGCGGCCTCGGCGTCCAGCTCGGGGGCGGGGTCCTCGCCCAGTGCGGCGGCCAGCCGGTCGCGCTCGGCGCGCAGCTCACCGACGTCATCGTCGCCGAGCGCCTCGTCCAGCAGCCGGCGGGCGTCGTCCAGCTCCCGGGCACCGCGCTCGCAGCGCTCCAGGGCGGCGCGCGCCTCCTCGGCGTCGGCGACGTGCAGCTCCTCCAGCAGCACCCGTAGCTTCCCACGCGCGGCGTCCAGCCGGTCGGCGTCGGTGGTGTCGTCGGTCTGGCCGGCGCGGAAGACCGCGGTGACCTCGCCGACGCGCAGCGTCGTGCCGTCAGCCAGCGGCACCTCGGCGGGCTCTCCGCCCAGCTCGACCGCCTCGCCGCCCACCGCGACGTCGGCCCCCGAAGGGCCGCTCACCAGCAGTTTCGCGGCACGCTGCCGGGCGACCTCCTCGGCGATGCGCACCTCGGTCGCCGCGTCCTCGACGGCCTTGACGTCCTCCGCGCGCACGGTGTGCTCCGGCAGGGCGGCGCGGGCCTTCTCGACTGCCCGGGTGCGCCCGTCGATCAGCTCGACGCGCCCGGCGAGCTCGGCCAGGCGCGCGTGGTCGCGCAGCGCCTTCTCCCGCGTGCGCGCCTCGCGTGCGGCGGTCTCGGCGGCCTTGAGCTCATCCTCGGCCTTCTTGAGCGCCTCATCGAGGCGGTCGAAGGTCTCCTGTTCGTCGGCGGCCTTCTTCTCGGCGGCCTCGAGCCCCGAACCCATCTCCTCGAGGGCCCTCCGCCTGGCGGCGGCCTCCTCGTGCAGCTCGGTGCGCCGGGCCAGGTCGGCTTCGGCGCGCCGGACCTCGCGCGCGGCGGACTCGCGGGCCACGCCGGCCTCCTCGGCCCGGCGGGTGACCTGCTCGGCGGCCTCGAGTTCGGCGGCGCGCTGCTCGAGCTTCTCCCGTGCCTCGGGCAGCGCGGCCTCGGCGTCGTCGCGCTCGCGCTCGGCGGCCGCGGTCTCCCGGACATGGCCGGCCAACTCCTGGACCACCGCCTTCGCATGCGCCAGCTCCTCGGCCGCGGCGACGTCGGCGGTGCGCGCCTCGGCCAGCTCGCGGGCCTCCTTGCCGGTCTTGGAGAAGTAGCGCGCGTACTCCCCGTCGACCGCGCTCATCAGCACGGAGTCCTCCTCGCCGCCGCCGGACTCCCCGCCCGAGGCCTCGTCGAGCGCCCGGGAGAGCGACGGGATGCCCACGGACTCGAGTGCGGGCTCGACCTCGGACTGGCGCATGAAGGTCGCCGCCAGCAGATCCTGGTCGACGTTCTGCGCCAGGATCTCCTCGAAGCGGTCGTCGGCGTCGCGGCCGGTGACGTTCTCGCGGTGCGGCTCGAAGACGGTCAGCTCCGCCTTGCGGGACTTCAGCCACTGCTTGGTCATGGTCAGCCGGTAGGGCCCGGCGGAAAGCGTCAGGCTCACCCGGGGTCCGACGTCGCTGCCGACGGGCTGATAGACCTCCATCTTCTTGCCGCCGGCGGTGTGCTTCTTCTCGATGAGCAGGTGGATGGCGTCCATGATGGTGGACTTTCCGGCCTCGTTGTCGCCGGAGATGACGAAGACGCCGCGCTCGGGCAGGTCGTGCAGCTCGAGGTGGTCGACGCCCTTGAAGTTGTCGATGACGATGTCGTGGATGCTCAGGCTCACCGGTTCTCCTCGGTCTCGTACAGGCGGAACAGCAGGTTGACCGCGTCGGTCTCGCCGGCCTCGACCAGCTCGTCGAGGGTCTCGGCGACGAAGCCGGTCATCCCGGAGTCGGCGATCTCCTCCGCGCTCGGCGCGGTGTGCAGGTCCATCAGCCGGGTGCGCTCGCGCAGCGAGGCGAAGACCGGCTCGAGTGCGGCGATGCCGCGTTCCAGCTCGCGGCGCTGGGAAAGGCCCACGCTGCCGGTCAGCGCGTACTTCACCGCCGAGTTCTTCTTGTCCTCCCAGCCGTTGAGGGTGGCCAGGAAGTCGGCGACGTCCTCGTCGGAGTTGATCTCGGCGGCCAGCGCCTGGAAGCGCCAGCGGCCCACGCGCACCTTGTCCACGTCCACCTCCGCCGGGCCCGCGCCGTCTTTTCGCACCGTGACCACCAGGGCGTTGCCGGAGTCGGCTTCCCCGCCGCCGTCGGGCTCGCGGAAGGCGGTGACCTCCGGGGCCCCGGAGAACCAGGCGCGCCCGCCGGTCGCCTCCGGCTCGACGGCCGTCGTGGAGTGGGTGTCACCCAGTGCCAGGTAGTCGATGGTGCCGTCGTTAAAGCGCGGGCCCAGGCCGGCGACGTCGAGGTGGTCGAGGCGCTCGTCGCCGTAGGAGCTCGGCTGGCCGTGGCCGACGACCACGCGGATCACCGCGCTCGGCTCCAGGCCCGCCACGGCCGCGGTCACCAGGTCGCGGTCGGTCTCACGCGCGGTCAGCGGCGCGCCGATGATCTCCACCCCCGGCGCCGCGTGCACCGGCCCGGAGCCGTCGAGCAGGTGGACGTGGTCCATGCCCAGCTCCTCGGTGACCCGCCGCAGCACCGAGGCGGCGTTGAGGGCGTCGTGGTTGCCGGGCAAGAGGTAGCAGTCGACGGGCAGCTCCCGGAAGGCCTGCACCGCGCGGCCGAAGGTCAGCTTGGACACGGAGTTCATCTCGAAGACGTCACCGGCCATGACGATGAAGGCGCAGCCGCGCTCCTTCGCGATCTCGCCCAGGCGGGTGATCGCGTCGAGGCGCGCGTCCGTGTAGCGCGGCAGCGCCTCCTTCTCGTCGAGGAAGTGCCGTTCCATGCCGAGCTGCAGGTCGGAGGTGTGCAGGAAGGTGACTTCGGTCATGACCCCAGTTCTAACAGACCCCCGCGACTGCGGGCCCGGGCCTCACCCGACGTGGACGAACACGCGTTCCCACCGCCCGCGGACCGGCGCCGCGCCACCCGCGGACCGGCGCCGCCCCGCGCCGGCCTAGCTCCGCCGCGACCCCTTGTCGGCGCCGGTGAGGTGGTCGTAGAGGTCCTCGATGTCGGAGACCGCGCGCAGCTGCTCGATCGAGGTGTAGGAGACCTGCCGCATCGCCTGGTGCAAGAGGTCGGTGTCGGAGTCGTCGAGCGCCGGCGCCACCTTCGGCTCGGGCAGCCCGGGCAGCTCGCGCCCGCCCCAGAACGCCTCGTTGTCGCCCGTGGCCGAGTCCGCCGAGACCTCCCGGGCGTGCCGCGACATCTCGGCGACCATCTGGTCGATGTCCAGCCCGCGGACCTCGAACATCAGGGACGGGCGCTTGATCAGCCGCTGGGCGGCGACCTCGCAGACGGCCACGGCGTGCTTGCAGGCCGTCGTCACGTCCGGGCAGTCGCAGTGGAAGCGGATGTCGCCGGTGCCCGCCCCCAGCAGGATGTCGAGCACCTCGCCGTCGACGTCGCCCTGCCGCGCCCGGCGCGCCCCGTCGGTCGACTCGGCGAGCTTACGGGCGACCTCGGTCAGGTCGTCGGCCGAGCGGTACGGCAGCTCGATGGTCGTGTGGAAGGGGTCGGGCTGGGAGCCGGCGACCTCGGCGGTGATGCGCCCGCCGGAGAACTCCACGCCGAGCACGTTGCCGCCCTCGGCGTAGGCGCGCCCGCGGTCGACCCTCCCCTGGTCGGTCGCCGAGGTCACCGCACGCACCAGGCGGGCGGCCCCGGGCGACAGGGTGCGGGAGCGGTCGTCGTCCAGCGGGCGTGCGCCTCTGCTTGACGCCGTCCCGTCGCCCCCGTCGCCGCGCCCCTTACGGCCGCCGCGGTCGCGGCGCCCGAAGTTGGCGTAGATGACGTTGTCGCGCCGCGGGTTGCGCCCGTGCCGGGAGCCTCCCTGGCCCTCGTGCCGCTCGTCGTCGCTCATGGTCTCCTCCTACTCCCCCGTGCCGCGGTAGCTCATCAGCTCGGCGAGCTGGTCCGGGTCCAGCTCGGTGATCCAGCCCTCGCCCTCGCCGATGACGGCGCCGGCCAGCTGGGTCTTGCCGTCGAGGATGTCCTGGATGGACTCCTCGAGGGTGCCGGCGGTGATCATCTTGTAGACGGTGACGTCCTTGCGCTGGCCGATGCGGTAGGCGCGGTCGGTGGCCTGGTTCTCCACCGCCGGGTTCCACCAGCGGTCCATGTGGACCACGACGCTGGCCGCCGTCAGGTTCAGGCCCGTGCCGCCGGCCTTGAGCGAGAGGATCATCGCCGCCGGGCCGTCCGGGGACTGGAAGCGCTCGACCATCTTCGCGCGCCCGGTGCGCGAGACCCCGCCGTGCAGGAAGGGCACGTCCTCGCCCAGCCTGCGGCTCAGGTACGGCTTGAGCAGGTCGCCGAAGGCCCGGTACTGGGTGAAGATGAGCATCCGCTCCCCGCCGCCGACGGCCTCGTCGAGCAGGCGGACCAGCTCTGCGACCTTGCCGGAGCGGTGGTGGCCGCGCAGCGTGACCGCCGAGCCGTCGCCGAGGAAGTGCGCCGGGTGGTTGCAGATCTGCTTGATGCGCGTCAGGGCGGCGAGCACCAGGCCGCGCCGTGCCATGCCCTCGGTGTCCTCGATACGCCGGCGCACGTCGTCGACGTAGGCGGTGTAGAGCGCGGCCTGCTCGGTGGTCATCGCGACGGTGACCACGTGCTCGTTCTTCTCCGGCAGGTCGTCGACCACGGCCGGGTCGGTCTTCAGCCGGCGCAGGATGAACGGGGCCGTGAGCCGGCGCAGCCGCTCGGCCATCGCGGAGTCCTGGTCGCGCTCGATGGGCCGGGCGAAGTGGTTGCGGAAGAACGACGCGCTGCCCAGCACGCCCGGGTTGGTGAAGTCCAGGATCGAGCGCATCTCGGACAGGTGGTTCTCCACCGGGGTGCCGGTCAGCGCGATGCGGTGGCGCGCCGGCAGGGCGCGCACGGCCTTGGCCGAACGCGTCGCGGAGTTCTTGATGTGCTGGGCCTCGTCGAGGACCACGTGGTCCCACTCGACGGCACCGAGCAGCGATCGGTCGCGCGCGGCGATGCCGTAGCTGGTGACCACCACGTCATGGGTCGCGATCATCTCGTCGAACTTCTCGCCGGCCGCGCGGTGCGAGCCGTGGTGGACCACCACGCGCAGCTCCGGGGTGAAGCGGCGGGCCTCGGTGGCCCAGTTGCCCACCACGGAGGTCGGCGCGACCACGAGCGTGGGCCCGGTGGCCTCGTCGCGGGCGTGCTCGACGGCCAGGAGGGTGAGCAGCTGCAGGGTCTTGCCCAGGCCCATGTCGTCGGCGAGCACGCCGCCGAGCCCGTTGCGCGACATCCAGTGCAGCCAGTCCACACCGCGGCGCTGGTACTCGCGCAGCTCGGCGTGCACGGTCTCGGGCAGCTCGACGCGCTCGGGGGCCTGCTCGGCCAGCGCTCCGGTGCCGCCGATCAGCGCGGTGTACCAGTCCGGCCCGGTGATCTCGACGGGGTCCTCGGCCAGCGCCTCGAGCGCCAGCTCGCGCAGCTCGGCGACGGTGACCTGGCCGGAGTCGTCCTCGGCGGCGGCGTTGAAGGCCTCGCGGGCCTCCTCGAGCTCGCGCTCCAGGCGCGCCACGGTCGCCTCGGCGTCCGGCGCGTCGGAGAGCCGGGCGCGCTCGAGCTCGGCGGCCAGGCGCTCCAGCTCCCGCTTGGCGCGCTTGCGGGAGCGCTGCGCGAGCTCGGACATGTAGTCGGTGATCCGGGAGATCGAGGAGGTGTCGGCCAGCACCCACTGCCCGCGCAGGCGGATCAGCCCGGACTTGGAGTGGACCAGCTCGTCCATCTCGGAGTCGGTCAGCTCGGTCTCCCCCACCGAGATCCGCCAGTTGTAGTCGATGAGCTTGTCCATGCCGATGCGGCGCCGGGTCGCGCCCTCGCCGGCGGCGTCGGACTCGCGGGTCTCCAGGTGCGCGTGCGCCTCGAAGCTCGCCCACGCCTTGGGCAACATGACGGTCACGCCGTGCTCGCGCAGGCGTGCGGCGTCCCGGGAGACGAAGTCGACGATCTGGGAGGTCGACAGGTAGACGTCCCAGTCGCCCACGCGCCCCTCCCCCGGCGACTCGGTGTAGAGGTCCACGGGCACGGCGACGGCGCGCGGCGCGTCCACGCCGTAGGACGCGACGTCGAGAAGCGGTGCGATCTTCACGGCCCGGGCCTGCTTGTCGCGGGCCAGCTCCAGGGTGCCGCGGTCGAGCTGCCCGGCGCGCACGGGCTGCGGGGAGCCGACGCCGCTGCGCAGCTGCACACGCACCGGCCACAGCGCCTCATCGGGGTCGACGCTTTCGGTCTCGGAGTCGTCGGGCTGCTCGACGATGGCCACCAGCTGCACGTCGACGCTGGTGATCGACTCCTTCCAGGAGTTCAGCCGGTTGAGCAGGCCCACCCCGCCGCGGCGCACGGGCGTGGACTCGATCAGCGAGCGGGCGAAGTCGTGGCGGTCGAGGTAGTCGTCCTCCTCGGTCAGGTCGGCCAGGAGCGCCGCGGCGATCCAGTGCGGCCAGGTCTCGGTGATGTCCTCGTCGAGGTTGCGGTTGTTGACGGTGAGCACACCCGGCGCGGCCGCGGTCATGGCGGCGACCCAGCCGCGCTCGTCGAGGCCCTGCGCGAGCTGCCACTGCGGGTACCAGTGGTTGTCCTCGTAGGCCAGCTTGATCATCACGCGCCCGGCGCGCACGAAGCGGTAGAGGCCGCGGTACATGCGCACCAGCCACATCAGGTCCGGGGCGATCGCCTCGCGCTGCGCCTTGGTGGCCGCGGGCCCGGGCTCGTCGAGGCACTCCAGGCGACCCAGCAGACTCATCGCCTCGGCGGGTGCGTAGGCGGCCGTCGGGATGGTCAGGGCGACCTCGCGGCCCTTCGGGGTGCGCAGCGTGGTGCGCAGCCGGTGACGGAAGGACGCGGCGGCCAGCAGGTCCGCGACCGCCGGCGGGAACGTGCCCTCGGGGACCGATTCGGGCACGACGATCCGGTGGCCGGCGACCTGCTCGATCCACAGGTGCAGCCCGGAGCGCTGGACCCACAGCCCGTGCAGGAGGAATTTGGCCATAGGATCCGTTTTACCATCGTCGCCGCGTTTTCGGCCCTTTCCAATTGCCGACGCCGCGCTGCGCGGCGTCGGCGCACCCAATACGGGTGGGGCGCCACGCGCCCAGGGTTGGGACGCGCCCACGGCGCGCGACGGGGCGTCGTCAAGCACACCCATTACCGGGGAGACATGAGTGAATTATTTTCCTGGAAGTGACTTATACGACATAATGACGACGATCTGTACGCCACCGGAGAGGCATCCCCCATGCATATGACCGAGTCGACGTGGTTCGTCATAGCCATTGTCATCTACATGTTCACCATGCTGGCCATCGGCTACTGGTCCTACGTGCGCACCAGCAAGTACGACGACTACGTGCTCGGCGACCGCGGCCTCAACCCGTTCGTCGCCGCGCTCTCGGCCGGCGCCTCCGACATGTCCGGCTGGCTGCTCATGGGCCTTCCCGGCGCGCTGTTCGTCTCCGGCCTCTCCGAGCTGTGGATCGCCGTCGGCCTGCTCATCGGCAGCTTCGTCTCCTGGTCGATCGTGGCGCCCCGGCTGCGCAGCTACTCCGAGATCGCGCAGAACTCCATCACGCTGCCCAGCTTCTTCGGCAACCGGCTGCGCGACCACACCCGCTCGGTGCGCGTGACCGCCGCGCTGATCATCATCCTGTTCTTCACCTTCTACGTCTCCTCCGGCATGGTCTCCGGCGGGCGCTACTTCGAGGCCACCTTCGGCGGCGACTACCTGACCGGCATGATCATCGTCGCCGCCGTCACCGTCGCCTACACCTTCATCGGCGGCTTCCTCGCGGTCTCCTACACCGACGTCGTCCAGGGCCTGATCATGTTCCTCGCCCTGATCCTGGTGCCCACCATGGCGCTTTTGACCCTGGACAACCCCTCGGACATCTTCACCTGGGCCACCGAGCACGACTACGGCCCGTGGACCGACGGCACCGGCAACCCCGAGTTCTTCTCCATGTTCACCGGCGTCTCCGCGGCCACCTTGATCGGGCACCTGGCCTGGGGCCTGGGCTACTTCGGCCAGCCGCACATCGTCATCCGCTACATGGCGCTGCGTAAGCCCTCCGAGGCCCGCCGCGGGCGCATGTGGGGCATCCTCTGGATGGGCCTGTGCGTGCTCGGCGCGCTGGCCACCGCGACCGTGGGCACCGTGTTCTTCTCCCAGAACCCGGACATCGCCGTGACCGACCGCGAGGCCTTCGAGACGATCTTCCTGGACATGGGCCGCATCCTCTTCCACCCGCTGATCGCCGGCCTGGTGCTCACCGCGGTGCTCGCCGCGATCATGTCCACGATGAGCTCGCAGCTCCTGGTCGTCTCCTCCTCGCTGATCGAGGACCTGCTGACCATCTTCCTGAAGAAGCGCCCCGAGGAGATGGTGCTGGTCAATCTGTCGCGCACCGCCGTGGTGGCCGTCTCCGTGGTCGCCGCCGCGCTCGCGGTCAACCCCAACGACTCGATCCTGGGGCTGGTCGCCTTCGCCTGGGCGGGCTTCGGCTCCGCCTTCGGCCCGCTGATGCTCTTCAGCCTCTACTGGAAGCGGCTGAACACCGCCGGCGCCCTGGCCGGCATGGTCACCGGTGCGGTGGTCTCCTTCGTCTGGGGCTCGGTCGAGGCGCTCTCCGGGATGATCTACGAGATGGTGCCCGGCTTCGCGGCCGCCGCGCTGGTGACCTGGATCGTCTCGAGTCTCACCCGCGACCCCTCCGCCGAGGTCCAGTCCGACTTCGAGCGCGCCTCCCAGCTGGCCAAGATCGCCGAGTCCGACCCGGACGTCGACATCGCCGAGGCCGGCCGGCGCCTGGAGGCTTAATCCTCCCCCGGCTCACGCAGCCCGGCGCCGGGCTCTCGGCGCCCGGTTCTCCGTCGCCCGGTTCTCCGGCGCCGGGTTTTCGCTGCCCGGAACCGCGCGGCGTCGGAACCGCGCGGCGCGCCCCCGCGTCTAACCGGGTGTGCCCCTCAGTGAGACCCCCGCGCGCTGGCTGCGCCGCGTCCTCGTAGTCCTGACCGTTTGGGCGCTGGCCGCCGGTGCGTGGCCGTGGCTGCGCCCCTACGAGACGCTTGACGACGTCCCGCTGCCCGCCCTGGGCGATTCCCTCGCGGTGGTCGTCGTGCTCGACGCCCGCCCCGAGGTGCCCGGCTACTCCCGGGAGGCCTTCGGCGCCGGGTGGGCCGTACAGTCCGGCGGGTGCACCACCCGGCAGGCCGTCATCGCCGCGCAGTTCGAGGGCGTGCACGCCGAGGAGGCGACCTGCCGGCTGCTCGCCGGGGCCGGTCAGGATCCCTACACCGGCGAGGCGCTCTCGGCGACCGACGAGGTGGAGATCGACCACGTCTTCCCGCTGGCCGCCGCCTGGGACATGGGCGCGCACGCCTGGGACGCGCGCACCCGCCACGCCTTCGCCAACGACGCGGTCAACCTCGTGGCCACCTCGAAGGCCGCCAACCGGGACAAGTCGGACCAGCTGCCGTCCGAGTGGCTCCCCGACGCCCCGCGGGCGCGCTGCTGGTACGCCCGCCGGGTCGCGGCGGTGGCGGCGCGCTGGGGGCTGGCGCTCTCCCGGGCAGATCAGGCGGCGATGCGCCAGGCGTGCCGCCTCGGCGGGCTGGGCGCGACGCTTGCCCTCTGAGCCGGGGCGGCGTGCCGTCGCGTCCGGTCGCCACGCTGCGCCGCGCCGCCCCGGTGAATCTTGCTGCCATGACAACGCCCGTTAGACTGGCCGGGAACTTGCACAACTCTCCGGGACCGAAGAAAGGTCACTGTGTACACCATCCTTCTCGCACTCCACGTCATCGCGGCCGTCCTCTTCCTCGGGCCGGTCACCTACGCGGTCTCCCGTTTCCAGGTCGAGGCCGTCGCGGCCCACAAGGGTGACGAGCGCGCCGCCGGCACCGCGCGCACGCTGCACAAGGTCACCTCGACCTACGGCGTGCTCTCGCTGCTCGCCCCGCTGCTGGGCATCGCGGTCATGTTCACTGATCCCAGCACCTACTGGACCGACGGGCGCTTCCACGCCTCCATCGGCCTGTCGGTGGTCGCCTGGGCCCTGCTGATCTTCCTGATCATCCCGCGTCAGAAGAAGATGGCCGGCGCCCTGGGCCTGCTCGGCCCCGACGAGGTCGACGCCGACGAGAAGTTCCGGGTCAACAACTGGGACAAGGCCAAGAGCCAGCTGTCCATGTTCGGCGGCATCTTCGCCCTGCTCTGGGTCATCATCGCCGTGCTGATGGTCATCTAGCTCCCGGCGCAGGTCCGCCAGACCGGCACCGATAAAGAACCGCCCCCGGCCTCTCTCGAGGTCCGGGGGCGGTTCTCTCTATGACTTCCTACCAGCGGTCGCGACGGTCACGGTTGCCGCCGCGGCGGTCGTCACGGTCCCGGCGGTCCCGGTGGCCGCCCCGACGGTCGTCCCGGTCGCGGTAGCCGCCCCGACGGTCGTCACGGTCGCGGTAACCGCCGCGCCGGTCGTCGCGGTCCCGGTAACCGCCGCGCCGGTCGTCGCGGTGACGGCGGTGGCCGCCCCGGCGGTCGTCACGGTGGCCACGGCCCCGGTCGCGGTAGTTGTCGCGGTCGCGGTCCCGCGGCGGGCGGCCGGTGTCACGCTCGAGGTTGATCAGCTGGCCGGAGATGCGGGTCTCCTCCAGGCGCTCGAAGACCTCGCCCGGCAGATCCTCGGGCAGCTCCACCAGGGAGTGCGAGCCGAAGATCGAGATGCGGCCGAAGTCCCGGGAGTTCAGCCCGCCCTCGTTGGCCAGGGCGCCGACGATGGCGCCCGGGCGCACGTGCTGGCGCTTGCCCACGGAGATGCGGTACATCGCCTTGCCCTCGCCGGCCTCGAAGCGGCCGCGGCCACGGCGGTCGCCCCGGTCGCGGTCCCGGTCGCGGCGGTCCCGGCGGTCGCGCTTGGCGTCCTTCGGCGGCTCCTTCATCAGGAACTCGTCGCCGATCTGCGCCTGGGTGGCCAGCGCCGCGGCGATGTCCTCCAGCGGGGTGTCGTGCGCCTCGGAGTAGGCCTTGACCAGACCGCGGAACAGCTCGAGCTGCGGGTCCTCCAGCGACTCGGTGATCGAGTCGGCGAAGCGGGACTTACGCGACTCGTTGACCTCGTCGACGGTCGGCAGGTCCATCTCGGCCAGCGGCGCGTTGGTCACCCGCTCGATGGTGCGCAGCATGCGGCGCTCGCGCGGGGTGACGAAGAGGATGGCCTCGCCGGTGCGCCCGGCACGCCCGGTGCGGCCGATGCGGTGGACGTAGCTCTCCGTGTCGTGGGGGATGTCGAAGTTGAGCACGTGGCTGATGCGCTCGACGTCGAGGCCGCGGGCGGCGACGTCGGTGGCCACGAGGATGTCCAGGCGACCGTCGCGCAGCTGGTCGACGGTGCGCTCGCGCTGGGCCTGGGCCACGTCGCCGTTGATGGCGGCGGCGGAGAAGCCCCGGGCGCGCAGCTTCTCGGCGACCTCCTCGGTCTCCGACTTGGTGCGCACGAAGATGATCATGGCCTCGAACTCGGTGACCTCGAGAATGCGGGTCAGCGCGTCGAGCTTGTTGCGGTGGGCCACGTGCAGCCAGCGCTGCGTGATGTTGGTGGCCGTGCGGGTCTCCGCCTTGACGGTGACCTCGGCGGGGTTGTCGAGGTACTGCTTGGAGATCCGGCGGATGCCGTTGGGCATGGTCGCGGAGAACAGGGCGACCTGCTTGTGCTCCGGGGTGTCCTCGAGGATGCGCTCGACGTCCTCCTGGAAGCCCATGTTGAGCATCTCGTCGGCCTCGTCGAGGACGAGGAAGCGCAGGTTGGAGATGTCCAGCGAGCCGCGCTCGAGGTGGTCGATCACACGTCCCGGGGTGCCCACGATGATGTGGGCGCCGCGCCGCAGGCCGCCGAGCTGGATGCCGTAGGCCTGCCCGCCGTAGATCGGCAGGATGTGGATGCCGCCGAGGTGGTCGGCGAACTGCTGGAAGCTGTCGGCGACCTGCAGGGCCAGCTCGCGCGTCGGCGCGAGGATCAGGGCCTGCGGGTGGCGCTGCGAGCGGTCGATGCGCGCCAGGATCGGCAGCGCGAAGGCCGCGGTCTTGCCCGTGCCGGTCTGGGCCAGGCCGACCACGTCGCGGCCCTGCATCAGCAGCGGGATGGTCTCCTGCTGGATCGCCGAGGGCTGCTCGAAGCCGACCTTGCGCACGGCCGCCACGACGTCGTCGGGCAGGCTCAGCGCCTCGAAGCCCGGCGTGTCGTCGTTCTCGTCCACGGACTTCGCATCCTTGGCGGACGTGTCTTCCGTCTTCCCGTCGGCGCCGGCGTCCTGCGCGGCGTCGTCCTTGTTCTCGGCGCCCGTGGCGTCGTCGTTCTGCTCGGCGCCCTGCTCGACGCTGTCCTTGTCGTCCATGTCCTTGGCGCCTTCGCTTTCCGACGCCGTCCCTTCCGCCACGTGCGCGTCCGCCGCGGCCTCTGCGCCGCCCTCGGCGGCGCCTTCCTTCTTCTCGTCGTCGTTCTCGGTCTGCCCGGCCTGATCCGCGTCCCTGGTGTTCTCCGAGGTCTGGGCCTCGACACCGCGCGAATCTTCCCGGTTCACCGACTCATCCACATTCTCCGGCACATTCTCGCCGCCGGTGGCGTTTTCGGTTATGCTCATTGCCCTGCAAGAATACGACAGGTACCACGGTTTTTCCGCATCGGGCCGACGATTTCGCTCCGGCACCCGATGGAGTGCTGCGTCACCGTGGCTGCTATGGTGCGCCGCGCAACTCCCTATTCGCCGGCGCGTCGCCGTGGGCGCGTCAATTCAACAGAAAAGAAAGTGGGCTCGGTCATGTCGGCACAGCCTTCAGAGAGCACCGCCGCGCAGTCCGCGCAGGCGCAGACCCAGACACCGCAGCGTCGTCCGCAGCTGGGGCTGAAGGCCCGACACATCCACTTCATCGCGCTGGGCTCCGCGATCGGCACCGGCCTGTTCTACGGCTCGGCCGGCGCGATCCAGGCGGCCGGTCCCTCGGTGCTGCTGGTCTACCTGCTCGGCGGCGCGGTGGTCTACTTCATGCTCCGCGCGCTCGGCGAGATGGCCGTGCGTCACCCGGTCTCGGGTTCCTTCGCCGAGTACACCCGCGAGCACCTGGGCGGCTGGGCCGGCTACATCACCGGCTGGATGTACGCCTTCGAGATGATCATCGTCTGCCTGGCGGACCTGACGGCCATCGCGATCTACATGGGCTTCTGGTTCCCGGACACCCCGCAGTGGGTGTGGGTGGCCGTGACCCTGCTGGTCGTCGGCGCGGCCAACCTGGTCAGCGTGCGCTGGTTCGGTGAGCTCGAGTTCGCCTTCACCATCGTCAAGGTCGCCGCCGTGATCGCGATGATCGTCGGAGGTGCCGCGATCCTGGCGTTCAACCTGGGCTCGGACCCGCAGGCCGCGGGTGTGGACAACCTCTGGAGCGACGGCGGGTTCTTCCCCAACGGCGCCGGCGGCATGGTCTCCGCGTTCATCCTGGTCCTCTTCGCCTTCGGCGGCACCGAGATCATCGGCGTGGCCGGCGCGGAGGCCGAGGAGCCCAAGAAGGCGGTGCCGAAGGCCGTCAACACCGTGCCGATGCGCATCCTGCTGTTCTACGTGCTGAGCATCCTGGTCATCCTGCTGCTCAACCCGTGGCGCTCGATCACCGGCGAGGAGAGCCCGTTCGTACAGATCTTCAGCACCCTGGGCGTCAACTGGGCGGCCGCGCTGCTCAACGTCGTGGTCATCACGGCGGCGCTCTCCGCGATCAACTCGGACCTCTTCGGCGCCGGCCGCGTCATCACCGGCATGGCCTGCCAGCACCTCGCCCCGCAGCAGATGCAGAAGACCACCGCCAAGGGTGTGCCGGTGTTCACCACCGTCGCCCTGCTGGTCGTCCTGGTCGTCGGCGTCGTGCTCAACTGGGCGCTTCCCGAGGAGGTCTTCACCGTCGTCGCCGCGCTGGCCACCTTCGCCACGATCTACGTGTGGCTGATGATCCTCGTCGCCCACGTCGCCTCGCGCCGCCACCTGAGCGCCGAGGAGGTCGAGGCCCTGGACTTCCCGGTGCCGCTGTGGCCCTGGGGCCAGTACTTCGCCATCGCGTTCATCATCTTCACCTTCGGCATCATGCTCTGGGAGCCGGAGTACTGGACCGCACTCGCCGTCGGCGTGGGCTTCCTGGTGCTGATGACGGTGCTCTACTACGCCACCGGCCGCCACAAGATCCCCGGCATCAACGACATCGACGGCGCACGGCTCTAAAATCCGTACGCACCGAGATTAAGGAGTCCCCCGCGATGGGAATGGCCACTGACCCAATCCGCGTCACCGGCGCGGTCATCGTCCGCGATGGCGCTGTCATGGCCGCCCAGCGGGGGGCGCACAAGTCTCAAGGGGACCTTTGGGAGTTTCCCGGCGGCAAGATTGAGCCCGGTGAGACCCCACAGGAGGCGTTGGCGCGCGAGTTGCGCGAGGAGCTTTCCTGCCGCGTGAGCGTGGGAACGAGATTGACGACGACCGCTCATGACTACGGCACTGCGGTGGTTGAACTGACTACCTTCTTCTGCACCCTGGAGGGGACCGAGCCGCAGCTGAGCGAGCACCAGGCGCTCGCCTGGCTCCCGCCCGAGCGGCTTGAGGAGCTCGACTGGGCGCCGGCCGATATGCCCGCTGTTCGTCTGTTGATCGAAGGCGCCCACCCGTGAGCCGACTGTCCGAGGCGTTGAGCCTCGATACTCGATTCGGCTTTCTCGACCGCGCGCTGCCCGCCGGTCAGATCTTTAACCCCGAACTCATCGTCAACGCGTCCGCTGACGCCTCGACTCAGCATGCCGGCGAGGACCGGTCCATGCTCGCGGCGATTAAGAACGAGCTGCGACAGGCCAACGAGTTCATCTTCTCGGTCGCCTTTATCGCCCCGAGCGGCCTGGCGCCGCTGAAACAGCAGCTTCTCGATTTCACCGGCCGCGGGACGATCATTACCTCCCGCTATCTGGATTTCAACGAGCCCGCCGTTTTCCGCGAGCTCCTCCAGCTCACCGAGGACAACCCCAATATCGAAGTCCTCATTCACGAGGATGTCGATCACGGCTTCCACGCCAAGGGCTACATCTTCCGCCACGAGGTCGGCATGACTGCCATCGTCGGCAGCTCGAATGTCACCGGCAGCGCGCTGAGCACCAACCAGGAATGGAACTTGAAGTTCTCTGCCCTGCCCGGCGGCGATATCGTCGAGCAGATCGACAAGGCCGTGGACTATCAGAAGTCCACATCGGTCGCCTTGAGCGCCGAGTGGATTGAAAACTACGAGCAGACGCGCCGCCACCGTGACTTTGTCGTTTCCGACTCTGGGGTTGGCGAGCGCATTAACGGCCGCACGCGGATCCTGCCGAATGTCATGCAGTCCGATGCGCTCGAGCAGATCCAGCGCGTTGTCGATGCCGGCGAGCGGCGGGCCGTAGTCATTTCTGCCACCGGTACCGGAAAGACCATTCTCGCGGCCCTCGCGGTGCGCCAGTTCGCCCCGAAGCGAATGCTCTTTATCGTGCACAGCGCGGACATCCTCGCCAAGGCGAAGCTCGAGTTCCAGAAGGTTCTCGAAGAGCCCGAATCGGCCTTTGGCTTTTACTCCGGCGGCACCTATGACCTGGACGCGAAGTATCTCTTCGCCACCATCCAGACGATCTCGCGCGATGAGCACCTGTTGCAGTTCGCTAAGAAGGCCTTCGATTACATCGTCATTGATGAGGTCCACCGCTCTGGCGCCAGGTCCTACCGCAAGGTCGTCGATCACTTCGAGCCCGAGTTTCTCCTCGGGCTGACCGCGACTCCCGAGCGCACGGATAACTTCAACGTCTTCGAGCTCTTTGACTACAACGTCCCCTACGAGATCCGCCTCGACAAGGCGCTCAAAGGCCGCATGCTCGTGCCGTTCCACTACTACGGCATCGCCGATCCCGTCGATAGCGAAGGCACCAAGACCGGCGAGCAAATCTCGCTCGCCGCGCTGACAGATCCCAGCCGTGTGCGCAGCATCGTCGACAACTTACAGACCTATGGGCATGCCGAAGGCGCTAAGGGATTGATCTTCTGCAGCCGTGTCGAGGAGTGCCAGCTTCTAGCCGAAGAGCTCAGCGGCCAGCTGGTTTACGGCAAGCCGCTGCGCACCCGCGCGCTGACGGGCAGCTCCACGAACGAGGAGCGTCAGCAGGCGATCGAGGAACTCCAGGCCGGGCACCTGGACTATCTGATCACCGTCGACATCTTTAATGAAGGCGTCGATATCCCCGAGCTCAACCAGATTGTCATGCTGCGCGAGACGAAGTCCCGCATTATCTTCACCCAGCAGCTCGGTCGCGGCCTGCGCAAAGCTGCGGGTAAAGACCACGTTCGCGTGCTCGACTTCATTGGCAACTACGCGAATAACTACATGATTCCGCTGGCGCTTACCGGCGATAACACCGGCACCAAAGAAGGCGCGCGCCGCGACACCATGACGCCGACAGTCACCGCCGGTGGCTCGACCATTAGCTTCGATCGCATTGCCCAGGAGCGCGTCCTGCATGCCCTCGACAGCGCCCGGCTGACCGGCCGGCGCGAGCTCCGCGCAGCCATTATGTCGCTTCGCGACCGCCTCAATCGGATTCCCCAGCTGCGACACTTTCTGCGCTTCGACTCGCTCGATCCCTACGTACTGGCGACCACCGAACGGCCACGGAACTACTGGACGCTTCTGGTCTCTCTAAAGTTCTTGCCGAAGGACAAGGCCCCGAGCGCTGCAGAAGAGCCCTATTTGAGCATGCTTTCCGCAGAGCTGCTGAAGGGCATTCGCCCGCATGAGATTCTTCTTCTGCGGAGGCTCCTCGAAGTCGGCGAATTGACCCGCGATGAATTCCGTGAACTTCTTCGCGAGAACGATACTCGCTCTGACGATGCAGTTATCACGCACACCGAGCGGGTTCTCACGCTGGAGTTCTTCAACGAGCAGCTCAAAGATGCTTATGGCCGCACCCCCATTATCGGTGTCGTCCGCGGAAAATACCGCCTGCACCCGAAGTTCCGAGACCTCTACGAGGCCTACTCCCCCAGCGCCAAGCACGAGTGGAACCCCGCATCCTTCCGCGATCACGTCGATGATGTGCTCACCACAGGCCTGATACGTTGCCGCGAGACCGGTCAGTGGGACGGCCATCTGGTCGTTGGCCGGCGCTACACCCGCCGCGATGTCTGCCGCCTGCTGTGCTGGGCGAAGAACCAGGAAGGCACGATGTACGGCTACAAACTCGACGCCGATACTCAGACCTGCCCGATCTTCGTCACACACAACAAGGCCCCAGAGCTCGACGTCGACGTGCGCTACCCCGACCAATTGATCACCCCCAGTGTGATGCACTGGTACTCCAAACACGGGCGCACGCTGGCCAGCTCGGATGTTGCTCCGATGGCCGCCAATAAAGTTGACATGCCGCTCTTTGTAAAGAAAAGCGATGCCGAAGGCTCCGACTTCTTCTACCTCGGTCGCGTCTCGGCCGATAACCCCGAAGCCACAACGCTTCCCGATAAGGATCACGTTAAAAAGGACGTCGTCTCTATGGACTTGACGCTCGAGTCACCGATCGAGCAGGAGCTTTTCGACTACCTCAACGCCGAGGCGCGCACCGCGCGCCCGGACGCCTAGGGCGACCACCGGGACGTCGGCAATTATTGTTCCACCCCTTTTCGGGGGCCATTCGCAGTTCCTTCGCAACTGTAGCAAGTTTCACATGCCCGGTCGTACCCGCTGATCACCGGAATCGAAACTAAAGTCCCCAGCACGCAGAAGTGACGGGCGACACGAGACCTTTTACCCCTGTTCTGGTCTGATGTGTGAACTATCCGTCACGGGATTCGATTAACCCGCCAACTTTAGGTTGAATGTAATTGACGGCGGTACCCGGGCAGATTCTCCGGCTGCCCCGCGACCACTCCCCTGCGGCCGCTTCCGCCTTCCCCCACCGCGTGCCGGGGGCACGTGAACGCAGCCAACGCGACCGGCCGGCGGTGACATCGCTAATTGAAACCGGAGTGTGCTCACGCAAAGGGGCTGATTGACAGTGGATGTCCTGGACATCTCACGCTGGCAGTTCGGCATCACGACCGTCTACCACTACCTCTTCGTGCCGCTGACCGTCGGACTCGGCCCGCTCGTCGCACTAATGCAGACGTTCTGGCAGACCACCGGGCGCGACTACTGGTACCGCGCCACCAGGTTCTTCGGCACCGTCTTCCTCATCAACTTCGCCATGGGCGTCGCCACCGGCATCGTCCAGGAGTTCCAGTTCGGCATGAACTGGTCCGAGTACTCCCGCATGGTCGGCGACGTCTTCGGCGGCCCCCTGGCCCTCGAGGCGCTCATCGCCTTCTTCCTCGAGTCCGTCTTTCTGGGTGTGTGGATCTTCGGCTGGGGCAAGGTCCCCGGCTGGCTGCACACGACCTCGATCTGGATCGTCGCGGTGGCCACCAACATCTCGGCCTACTTCATCATCGTGGCCAACTCGTTCATGCAGAACCCCAAGGGTGCCGTCTACAACCCGGAGACCGGCCGCGCCGAGCTCAACGACATCGCCACCCTGCTGTTCAACAAGACCGCCTTCTTCGGCTACCTGCACGCCGCCGCCGGAGCCTTCCTCACCGGCGCGACCTTCATCCTCGGCGTGTCCTGCTGGTGGCTGATCCGCGCCCGCCGCCAGGCCGCCAGGGAGAACTGGGCCGAGGACGACCCGCGGCGCGCCCGCCACGAGATGCACCGCCCCGTCATCCGACTCGGGCTTTGGGCCACCTGGATCTCCACCGCCGCCATCGCCTTCACCGGCGACCTGCAGGCCAAGCTGATGTTCGTCCAGCAGCCGATGAAGATGGCCTCCGCCGAGTCGCTGTGCCACACCCAGACCGACCCGAACTTCTCGGTGCTCACCGTGGGAACGCACAACAACTGCGACTCCGTCATCCACCTCATCGACGTGCCCTTCGTCCTGCCGTTCCTGGCCGAGGGCAAGCTCTCCGGCGTGACCCTGCGCGGCGTGCTCGACCTGCAGGCCGAGCACGAGGCCCTCTACGGCCCCGGAAACTACACGCCCAACCTCTTCGTCAGCTACTGGTCCTTCCGCGCCATGATCGGCCTCATGCTCGGCTCGATCCTGCTGGCTCTCTTCGCCTGGTGGTTCACCCGCCGCGGCAAGGCCCCGACCGGCAAGTGGGGCACCTGGTTCGCCCGCTGCTCCCTGATCGCCGTTCCCTTCCCGTTCCTGGCCAACATCGCCGGCTGGATCTTCACCGAGATGGGCCGCCAGCCCTGGATCGTCCACCCGAACCCCGAATCCGTCGGTGACCCGCGCACCGAGCTGATCCGCATGACCGTCGGCGAGGGCGTCTCGAACCACTCGGCCGCCTACGTCTGGTTCACCATCATCGGCTTCACCCTGCTCTACGGCCTGCTCTACGTCGTGTGGTTCTGGCTGGTGCGCCGCGCCGTGCTCTTCGGGCCCCCGGCCGAGTCCGGCCCCGACCCCGCCGGTGGCGCCGAGCAGCCCGGCCCGGCCCACGCCGTCGCCGCCGAGCACCCCATGCGTGTGGAGCCGGTGCGCTTCGCCACCGCCGTGACCGGCCCTGACGCCGGTGCCGCGGACAAGGGCACCGACACCACGTCCACCCCCGAGCCCGGGAAGAACTAGGAGGAACACCATGTTCGGCATCGAACTTCCCGTCATCTGGTTCATCCTGATAGCCGTGCTCTTCGCCGGCTACTTCCTGCTCGAGGGCTTCGACTTCGGCGTCGGCATCCTCGCGCCCTTCATCGGCCGCAACCGCGCCGAGCGCAACACCCTCGTCGGCACCATCGGTCCCGTCTGGGACGGCAACGAGGTCTGGCTGATCACCGCCGGCGGCGCCATGTTCGCCGCCTTCCCCGAGTGGTACGCCACCCTGTTCTCCGGGTTCTACATCCCGCTGTTCCTCATCCTGGTCGCCCTCATCGTGCGCATCGTCGCCCTCGAGTGGCGCAAGAAGGTCTCCGACCCCGTCTGGGAGCGCTGGTGCGACTGGGGCCTGGCCTTCGGCTCCTGGGCGCCGGCGATCCTGTGGGGCATCGCCTTCGCCAACATCGTCCGCGGCCTGCCGCTGGAGGCCGACCACTCCCTGGACGCCGGCGCCGCCTTGGCGACCGTGTTCAACCCCTACGGACTGATGGGCGGGGTGACCTTCACCGCGCTGTTCGTCTTCCACGGCCTGACCTTCATCCGGCTCAAGACCGACGGTGTGGTGCGCGAGCGCGCCCAGCGCTTCATCGTGCCCGTCGCCGCGATCACCGCCGTGTGCGGCGTGATCTTCCTGGTCTGGACCGTGCTGATCACCGCCAACGAGCCGTGGGCCTGGGCGCTGGCCGTCCTCGCCGCCGTGCTGCTGCTCGCGGCCGCCGCGATGATGTACCTCGGCGGCGACGGCTGGGCCTTCCTACTCAGCTGCCTGGTCGTGGTCTGCTGCACCGCGCTGCTCTTCGGCGCGCTCTTCCCCGACGTCATGCCCACCACGCTCGCCGGCGGCGAGTCTCTGACGGTGTGGAACGCCGCCTCGGCGCCCTACACCCTGAAGTTCATGACCTGGGTCGCGCTGATCATGACCCCGCTGGTGCTCATCTACCAGGGCTGGACCTACTGGGTCTTCTCCCGCCGTCTGCGCGCCGAGGACGCCCACGTGGAGATTTCCGACGCCCTGCCCCGCCACGCCCTGAACGAGGCGCGGTAGCGTGCGCCGTGGCGTCGCACCCGCACAGCCCGTCCCCGAACCGGTGGACGGGCCCGCGGACCTGTCCGACGCCGCTGACGCCACACCCCGGCGCGGGCCCGTCGACCCGCGCCTCCTCCGCCTCTCCGCGCCCACCCGGCGCTGGATCGGCGCGGCAGGCTTGTTGACCGCCTGTCAGTCCGTGGCCACCGTGGTCATGGGGCTCATGGTCGGCCTGGTCACCGCCGGGCTGATCGAACAGCCCGAACAGGCCTTGAGCTCTTGGGCCGGGCACCTCGGGGCACTGGCCGCCGCCGTCCTCGTGCGCGGCGCCGTCTCTTTCGCCCAGTCCCGCTTCGCCCACCGCGCCGCCGCCGCGGTGACCGTCGACCTGCGCGCGAAGGCGCTGGAGCGCCTCGCCCTGGCTGACCCCCGCCGAGTCGACCGCGCCGCCTGGCGCACCACACTCGGCACCGGCATCGAAGGGCTCGGGCCGTACCTGACCGGCTTCCTGCCGGCGCTCGCCGGCACCGTGATCGCCACCCCGGTCATGCTCGCCGTCGTCTGGTGGCTCGACACCCCCTCGTTCCTGATCGCCCTGGTAACCGTCCCGCTGATCCCCTTCTTCATGTGGCTGGTCGGGACACTCACCGCCGGGCGCACCGAACGCCGCCTGCGCGACCTCTCCGTGCTCACCGACCAGCTGCTCGACCTCATCGCCGGGCTGCCCACGCTGCGCACCGTCGATCGGCAGAAGGACACCCTCGCCGAGGTCCGCAGGCTGTCCTCCCGGCACACCGACTCCACCGTCTCCGTGCTGCGCATCGCATTCCTGTCCAGCCTCGTGCTGGAGTTCCTCGCCACCCTGTCGGTGGCGCTGATGGCCGTCGGCATCGGCTTCCGCCTCCTCGACGGCGACATGACCCTGGCCGCGGGGCTGACCGTCCTGGTCATCGCCCCCGAGGTCTACAACCCCATCCGCGAGGTGGGCACCCGTTTCCACGACGCCCAGGACGGCCTCGCCGCCACCGACGCCGTGCTCGCCGCGCTCACCGGCGGCTCGGTCGGCGCCGCAGGCGTCGGCGCTCGCGCCGACGGCGCGGGGAGCGCGCTCGCGGGGGTAGGCGCGACGTCGGCAAACGAGGCCGGCGACGGCGTGCGCGTCGTCTTCGAGCACCTCACCGTGCCCGACCGCGACGGCGCGCGACCGCGCGACCTGAGCGGTACCGCTGAGCCCGGCGCGCTGACTGTGCTCGCCGGGCCCAACGGCGCCGGCAAGTCCACCGCGCTACTCAGGCTTCTCGGCATCGTCACCGACGGTGTCACCGGGGCGGCCCGCGTCGAGGCCGCCGGAGAGGTGCTCGACCGCGACGAGCTGTGGCGGCAGGTCTCCTACCTGCCACAACGCCCCGTGCTCGACCCGGCGTCGGTGGGCGACACCTCCGGGCTCTCGCTCGGCCAGCGCCAGCGCGTCGCCTTCGCCCGCGAGCTCGAACGTGACGCGAAGCTCATGGTCTGCGACGAGCCGACCGCGCACCTCGACGCGGAGAACGCGCAGGTCATGATCGACCAGCTGCGCGGGCGCGCCGCCGCCGGGGTGACCGTCATCGCCGCCAGCCACGACCCGCTGCTCATCGCCGCCGCCGACCGCGTCATCGAGGTGGGCGCATGAGCACCACCACGATCCTGCGCGGGGATCTTTCCGCCCTGCGCGCCGCCCGGCCGCTGACCGGACTGCGGCTGCGCGAACTCATCGGCCCCGTCACCGCCGGCACGGCGACCATGCTCGCCTCCATCGCGCTGACCGTCGTCTCCGCCTGGCTGATCACCAAGGCCTGGCAGCGGCCCTTCGTCATGGACGTCATGGTCGCCGTCACCGCCGTGCGCGCACTCGGCATCTCCCGGGCGCTGCTGCGCTACATCGAGCGGCTCTCCGCCCACCGCCTGGCACTCGGCACCGCCGGGCGCACCCGCGTCGGCGCCTACCGGCTGCTCGCCGCCGGCGACCCGAGGAAGGCCATGGGGCTCGGCTCCGGGGCGCTGCTGACCCGCCTCGGCGAGGACGTCGACGAGGTCGCCGACGTCATCGTGCGCGCCGTCGTACCCGTCGGCACCGCCGTGGTCACCGGAGCCGTCTCCGTCATCTTCGCCCTCTTCGTCTCCCCCGCCGCCGCCCTCGTGCTCGCCGTGGGGCTTCTGGCCGCGGCCGTCGTGCCGCCTTGGCTGGTCGCCCGCGGCGTGCGCGTGGCCGAGGACCGCCGGGCGGCCGCCGGCGAGGCCTACACCGCCGAGGTCGACCAGGTCCTCTCGGGATCGGCCGCCCTGCGCGTGCGCGGCGAGCTGGACGACGCGCTCACGCGTGCCGACGCCGCCGCCCGCGAGCGCGAGCGCGCCACCGAGGCCGGGGCACCCGCGCTGGCCTGGGCCGCCGGCGCCCGGAGCTGGATCCACGGGCTGACCGTGCTCGGCGTGATCCTGCTGGCAGGCAGCCTGTACCTGGCCGGCGGGCACTCCCCGCAGTGGCTCGGCGTGCTCGTGCTGCTCGCCCTGGCCGCCTTCGAGACGACCGGCGAGCTGCCCGCCGCCGCCGAGACGCTCACCCGGGCGGCCGGCGCCGCGCGCCGGATCGCCGGGTTCGCCGAGGGGTCGGGGGCTTCTGAGGAGGAGGCTGCCGCGGAGGGTTCCTTGGCTGGCCGCGCTGCCGCAGATTCTGCCGCGCAGGGCTCCGACGGCGCTGCGCCAGGCGGCGACGGGGTGTCGGAGGACTCGGACGGTCCCGCGCCCGCCGAGCCCGCCGGGCCGCGCCTGCCCGCCGAGCCGGACCTCGTAGCCCGCGGGCTCGTCGTCGGCTTCGACACGGACGTGGCCACCTGGGACGTTGACGCGCCCTTCGGCACCTTCCGCGAGATCGTCGCCCCCTCCGGCTACGGCAAGACCACCCTCCTGCTCACGCTCGCCGGCCTGCTGCCCCCGCGCGGCGGCACCGTGCTCGTCGGCGGGCTCGCATCGGCCGACTACCCCGCCCACGAGCTGCGCCGCGGCGTCTTCTTCACCCCCGAGGACGCCCACGTCTTCGCCACCACCGTGCGCGACAACCTCGCCGTCGGCGCCGCCGGCGCCACCGACGCCCAGATGCACCAGGTGCTCGAGGCGGTCGGCCTCGACGACTGGGTCGCAGGCCTTCCCGAGGGCCTTTCCACCATCCTCGACTCGGGTGCAGAGAGCCTCTCCGGCGGCCAGCGCCGCCGCCTGCTCATCGCCCGGGCCCTGCTCACCGACGCCCCCGTGCTGCTTCTCGACGAGCCCACCGAGCACCTCGACCCCGAAAGCTCCGCGGCGATGCTTAAGATGCTCTCCTCCGGCGACCTGCCGGGTGCCCGGGCCAGGCGCACCGTCATCGTCGTGCGCCACCCGCGCACGCGCTAGCGGCGGCGCGGAGAGCGCCCGGCGCGGCAGGCGCCTGCCCCGGCGCCGCCTACCCGGCCGCGTCCTACCCGGCCGCGTCCTGCGAGCGCACCCGCGTCGTCGCCCGGAAACCGGAGACGGCATACAAGCCCACCAGCAGCCCGCCGACCGGCAGCAGCATGCCCACGGCCAGCGCGCCAGCCTGCCCCAGCGGCCCGGCGCCCACCTGCAGCACCGCACCCAGCGACGCCGCGCCGAGCACCGCGCCGACCTGCCGGGACGTGTTGTAGACGCCCGAGCCCGCACCCACCAGGTGCTCGGGCAGTCCGCGCATCGAGATCGTCGAGTTCGGCGACCAGCACGCCCCGTTGGCCACACCCAGCAGGCAGATCGGCGCCAGCGTCCACAGCACCGGCGCCTGGAGCCACATCACCACCGCGAACGAGCACATCGCCGCGATGAGGAAGCCGAAGCCCGTCTTCGAGATCAGCCCCGGCGCCAGCCGGTCGGTCAGCCTGCCGGCCATCGGCGCGACGATCACCGAGAGCACCCCCATCGGGATCATCATCAGCCCGGCGTGGCGCGGGTCCATCCCCTTGACCTGCTGCAGGTACAGCATGATCGGCAGGTGCACCGCGTAGACGGCGAAGCCGAGCGTGGCCACCGCCAGCGCGCCGCGGGCGAAGTTGTTGTTGGTAAAGAGCTCCAGCGGCATCAGCGCCTCCCGCCCGGTGCGCCCGGCGCGGGCCTGCAGCCACACGAAGCCCACGCCCGCAGCCAGCCCCACGACGAGCACCGCGGTCAGCTCCGGGCCCCAGCCGAGCTCCGGGCCCTCCTGCAGCGCGAAGACCACGCCGAGCACCGCCACCAGCGAGACCAGCGCGCTGACCGGGTCGATGTGCGCGGCCGTGCGCTCCAGGCGCGGCACCCACCGCGAGACCAGCAGCAGCGAGACCAGGCCGAGCGGCACGTAGGCCGCGAAGGCGAAGCGCCAGTCGGCCGCGCCGACGATCAGCCCGCCGAGCACCGGCCCGAACATCCCCGTCGAGCCCGCCACGGCCGACCACACCCCCATCGCCTGGCCGCGGTGGTCCGCCGGGAAGACCCGGTTGATCACGCTCAAGGGCTGGGGGTTGACCAGCGAGGCGCCGAAGCCCTGGCAGGCGCGCAGCACGATCAGCGCCTCGATCGTCGGCGCCACGGCGCAGCCGGCCGCGCACGCGGTGAAGATCGCCATGCCGCACAGGTAGACCGTGCGCTGTCCGAAGCGGTCGCCGAGCCGCCCGGTCACCAGCAGCGGCACCGCGAAGGTCAAGAGGTAGACCGCCGAGACCCACACCGCCTGGTTGACCGAGGCGCCCAGCTCACGCTGGATGTCCGGCAGGGCCACGGCCACGAAGGACTGGTCGAGCAGCGTGACGAAGAGCCCCACGCACAGCGCCCCGAGCGCGTGCCACGGCCGCGCGGAAGCCCGGCTCACGCGCGCCCCTCCCGATTGCCGACGTCGCGCCCCTCGCCCTCGGCGGTTGCCGCACCGTCGGCGGTCCCGGCGCCTGCGGCGCCGGGCGCGCCCGTGGAACCTTCGGTACTGGAGGGGTGGGACGGGACGTCGGCAATTGAGCGCAGGTCGCCGCCGGCTGCCTCGAGGGTCTCGCGCCCGTGCAGCGCCCAGGAAAGGAAGGCCAGGGCGGTCACCGCTCCGCAGACGGCGAAGCCGACCGGGAAGCCGGCGGCCTGCGCGATCGCGCCGACGACGATGGGCCCGAGGATCGTGCCGCCGTCCTGGGCCATCTGGAAGTTGGCCAGCACGTTGCCGCCGGAGCGCTTGTTGCCGATGACGTCGGCGATCACGGCCTGCTGCGGCGGGTTGAGCACGCCCGCGCCCGCGCCGGCCAGGGCGGAGGCGATGAGCAGCGGGTAGAAGCTGTCGGCCAGTCCCAGGGTGCCGGTGAAGACGCCGTTGGCGGCCAGCCCGATCAGGATCAGCGGGCGGCGGCCCACGCGGTCGGCCAGGCGCCCGGAGAACTGCAGGCAGATCGCGTTGCCGAAGGCGAAGGCGGCCATCGCCAGGCCGGCGATCGCCCCGCCGTGCTCGAAGACGGCGGCCGCGAACAGCGGCAGGGTGGCCACGCGCACGCCGAAGTTGGACCAGCCGTTGGCGAAGCCGGAGACCAGCACGCAGCGGTAGGCGCGGTCGGCGAAGGCCTCGCGGAAGGTCATCGGCGGGTGCGCCGGGTCCTTGGCCACACGCCCCGTGCCCGCGTGCGGCATCCGCCACCACACCACGCCGACGGCCACGAAGAGCGTCGCGCCGTAGATGGCGAAGGGCGCGCGCATGCCCAGCGAGGACAGCGCCGCGCCGAGGACGGGGCCGATGATGTTGCCCAGGAGGAACGCCGAGGCGTAGGCCGAAGAGCAGCGCCCGCGGATCGTCGGCGGGGCGAAACGGACGATGATGCTCATCGCCGAGACGGTGAACATCGTCGAGCCGATGCCGCCCAGGCCGCGCAAGAGGAGGATGTGCCAGTACTCCTGGGCGATCGAGACCGCGCCCGTGGTCACCGCGACCGTGGACAGGCCCGTCAGGTAGACCCCGCGCGAGCCCAGCCGGTCGATCAGCTTGCCCGAGGCCGGCGCGAAGACAAGGCGCGAGAAGGCGAAGATCGAGACCACCGCGCCCGCGGCCGCCATGCCGACGTCGAAGCTCTGGGCGAACTGCGGGATGATCGGCGCGATCAGCCCGTAGCCCAGGGCGATGAGGAAGGCGGCGGCGACGAGCACCCAGATCTCGGTGGGGATCTTCGGCTTCGCGGTGGTGGCGGTCTGGGTCTCTGACATGGCTTTCTCGGTGATGCTCCCCTGCTCTGTGGGTGGTGCGCCTGGTGGCCTTCTCGGCGGCTTGTGGGTGGCTCGTGGGCGCTCGTGGGCGGCGCGTGGGCGCTCAATGCCGCAACCACCCTACCCCGGGCGCGCACGAAGTCCACCGAATGTCCTGGACAGCGCCAGCTTATAGAATGTGTGTTCTAGTTTTGGCTCGGAGCGGGGCCCTGCTGTCGCGCGGCGTTCTTAATGTGCAGGCCATGAAGAACTCCACGAACCCCTGTAACTCTGACACTTTCTCCTCCATCGGCGGCGGGCGCCGGCGCGGGCGCACCGCGCGAAACGGCGGCGCACGCAGCCGTGGCGCCGCGCGCAACGTGCGCGGCATCCGGCGCCGCCCCACCCACCGCGCCGAGACCCCGGACCCGGATCTCGCCGGCTCGCTGGCTCGCATGATCCAGAACCGCGAGTCCGACTCGCTGCGCAACGTGCTCTCGATGATCCGGCACCCGCGCTCGCTGGTGCGCCCAGGGGCCCGCTGGCGCCCACCGACACTGCATCTTCCCGAGGTGCTCGGCGAGGACGCCGCCGTCGTCGCCGTGCGCCGCCACCGCGTGGGCACCCGCGCGCGGGCCCGCATCCGTGGCTGGGGCTCCGAGACCGAGCCGGCCTACCTGCTCGTACTGCGTTTCAGCGCGACCGAGAAGAAGCTGCCCGCGGCCACCCCGGAGGCCTGGGTGCGCGCCCTGGTGCCCACCGCCGCGGCCGACGCCGTCCACCAGCTCACCGGAGAGACCGCGCCGACCTTCTGCTGGTTCGTCGACCGCGACTTCGCGCCCGTCCACTCCCCCGCGTCGTTGTTCACCGCCGGCGAGGCGGCCTGACGGGGAGCGGCGGGGAGAGTCGGGCGGGCCATACGGGGCGCGCGACGCGTTCGGTCATGTGTTTGCTTCGGAGGTGCGACGGCGTCCGGGCGGCTTCCGGCAGCGCATGTCCGTCGCCCGGCGGGTGAATCCCAAGAAACCTTCAAGAAATTACTCGAACACACTTGCGCTCTAACGCATGTGTCGCTAGCATCGACACCAGAGAGCACGGACAGAACTCGGGGGAATTCACGCGGCGAGGGCCGCAACCACCGGGAACGGACCATCACCGACGAGGGGGTGACTCTGATGACCGCGACCACCAAGAACCGCTCCGATGACCCGCGCGTCGCGGAGATCACCGCTCTGGCCCGCACCTGCGCCGAGTCCATGGAGAAGATCTCCGAGCTCCTCGACAGCGGCCTCGACGCCCACGCGTTCACCGCGACAATCCCCGCCATCAAGGAGCTAGAGACCTCCCTGGCATCCAAGGCGATGGTCGACGCCGCCTTCGCCCACCTCTCCGAGGTCCACCGCGCCGGCAACCTGACCGGCACCTCGAAGACCCACCTCTTCCTCGCCGAGACGCTCGGGATCTCACGTAAGGAGGCCTGGGCGCGCATCGAGGCCGCGAAGTCCATCTACGGCCCCGCCCAGCCCGCCGCGGCCGGGCCGGCGGAGCCGGGGGCTGAGAACAATGCGGCCGGCCGCCCCGCAGACTCTGACGAGTCCCGCGTCAGCCGGACCGACGGGGCCGGTCAGACCGACAGTGGCGCCGCGGGCACGGACGCCGCCGGGGACAATCACGGCACCGGAGACGCTGACGGCGCGAGCCAGGCCGACGGCGCCGCCACCGGCAACGCCTCCGCCGCCGGCAACGCCTCCGCCGCCGGCAACGCCTCCGGCGACGACACCGCCGACGGCGCCTTCAACCCCTTCGACACCTTCGCTCCCTTCGACACGTTCGCTCTCTTCGACACTGAGCGCGAGCAGCAGGAGCGGGAGCAGCGTGAGCGCGAGGAACGCCTCCGCTGCGAGGCCGAGGAGCGTGCGCGCGAGGAGGCCAAGCGCCGCGCCGCGGAGGAGCGCCGCCGCAAGGCGGAGGCCGACAAGCGCGAGGCCAACCGCCTTGCCCGCGCCAGAAAGCTCGCCGCCGAGAAGGCCCGGATCATCGACACCGAGCTCAAGACCCTGCTCGACTCCGCGATCATCGGTCGCGAGGAGCTGCGCAAGGAGGCCATCCTCGAGGCCGACAAGCGCTCCCCGGAGGACCTGCGCGCCTGGCTGCGCGCCCGGATCGCCGAGGTCAACCTGGGGGCGCGCGACCCGCTCGCCCCGTACAAGAACCGCTACGCCTGGCTCTCCCCGATCGGCGCCGACGGGTCGGCGATACTCCAGGTGAAGCTGACCCCACCGATGGTCGCGCTGGTCGAGGAGCTCTTCGCCGACGCCCTGAAGCCCGGCGCCGACATCCCCGACCTCACCCCGGACGCCCTTCCGAGCGACGGCCCCAGGCCCACCAGGAAGAAGGACAACCGCACCGCCAAGCAGCGCAAGTGCGACGCCGTCTTCCAGGCCCTGGTCCACTACGCCGCATCCGCCGATAAGGCCAGGGGCTGCGCCGGCCTGCTGATCTCGCTGACCGCCGAGCACCTCGACGAGATCGACGAGGCCGCCGTGGCCATCAGCAGGAATCTCGAGACCATGGGCGACGCCGGCCGCCTGGACCCGGGCACGACCCCGGTCTGGCGCAAGGCCTACCCCACCAACACCTCGGTGGACCTGACGCTCTTCGACATGCTCGCGCTGCAGGCCTCGGCCTACGACATCGAGATCCTGCACTCCCGCAACGGCGACCCGCTGCACGCCGGGCGCTCGCTGCGACCGGCGAGCTTCATGCAGAAGGCCGCCCTGGTCGCCACCGAGCTGGTCTGCTCCTACCCCGGCTGCACCGAGCCGGCCATCGCCTGCGAGGTCCACCACCTCGTCGCCTGGCTGCTCGGCGGCCGGACGGACGTCGAGAACCTCACGCTCAGATGCAAGGACCACCACGGGGACAACAACGACAGACGAGATCCCCGGTGGAAACGCGGATGGGCCGACAGAGACCCCGAGACCGGGAGAGTCGGACACACCGGATTCCACACCGCCGACGGACTGACCCCGGTGGATCTCAACGAGACCTCCCGGGCCGGCCGAGCCGCCGGCGCGAGGATCCGCGACGCCAACGCCGACCCACCGCCGGGCAGTACCCCGCGCGCCGGTGCCCCCGGGGCTGCCGAGAACCCTGAGCCGACCAATGATCCCGGTACGCCTGTGTCCGAGGTACCCGACTGGCTCGACGACTACGAGGACTACCTCGCCGAACGGGCCGAACGCGACGAGGACGACGCGACCGACCATGCCGCAGGCGGCGATGCCTTCGGCGATGTCTTCGGCGACGCCTCCGACGGCACCGGCTCCGATGACGCCGCCGACGCCCACTACTGCGACCACGCCGACCCCGGCGCGGACGACGACGAGGACGACGAGGACGGCGGCGGCTGGGTCCAGCCCGGGCTCTTCATCGCCTGACGGGCGTCACCGCCTGCCGTGCGGTGCCGCCAGATCGACCGGCCGGACCGTCGCGTAGCCGCCGACCTCCTCGACGAAACCGACGTCGTGGCAGGTCAGAACCACCGCGGCCCCCGAGGCCAGTACCTCGGCGATCAACCGGTGCGCCCGGGCGCGCCCCTCGTGGTCGAGCCCCACGTCGGGCTCGTCGAGCAGGACCACGTCCCGGCCCAACCCGGTCACCGCCGCCAGCTGCGCGATCCGAAGGTCGGCCCGCGCCAGATCCAGCGGATGTTCCTCCGGGTCGAGCCCACAGGCCTTCCACCTCCCGGCCGAGCCGACCCACCGCCCGACCGTCGGGTCGACGGCCTGGTCGCCGGGGTCCTGCACGGCCAGGGCGACGGAGACGTCGACCTCGGCCGGCGTCGGGCCCAGCCCTGCCAGCGCCCGCAGCAGCGTGGTCTTGCCCGAGCCGTTCGCCCCGCGCAGCCAGACCACCTCGCCTGCGGTAAGGCTCAGGTCGACCGGCCCGAACCAGTCGCCGGCCCCGTGGTCATGCCCTGGTGTGGACGCGGCCCCGGTGCCCTCCGGAACCACCCGGGCAGCCTTCGATTTCCAGGAGAAGAGCTTCCCGAGCACCCGCCGGAGACGCCCCTGCGGATCCGGGGCGTAACCGGGCCGGGCGACCAGTCCGCGGATCTCCGCGACGGTGTCCGAACAGTGGTCGCCCGCGGCACCAGCGGCCTCAGTACCAGCGGCCTCAGCACCGCGGGCTCCGTCGCCGCGGGCTCCGTCCCCGGCGGCTCCGCCACCCGCCGGCCCGACCCGCTCCGGCAGTTCCACCGGCCCCGGGCCGGTGACCGGCACCAGCCGCACCCGGCCGTCGTCACCGTCCGACGGGCTCAGGGCCCGCGCCCCGCCGAGCTCGACCACCGGCGCGGTCCCCAGCACCAGGACCCGGCCGCCACGGTCGGCGAACCGGCGGCACAGCCCCGCCAGGCGTTCGCGCGCCTGCGGGTCCAGCCCGGCGAACGAGTCGTCGAGAACCAGCGCGTCCGGCTCGGTGGCCAGCACACAGCCGACCGCGAGCCTGCGCGTCTGCCCGCCGGAGAGCCGAGCGGGGTCGCGCTCCGCGAGCCCCGAAAGCCCCAGCCCCTCCTCGGCAAGAAGCCCGGCGACGCGCGCCTCCATCTCCGCGCGCTCCACCCCGCGCTGCTCGAGCGGGAAGGCCAGTTCCTCGGCCACGGTCGCCCGAAGACCAGTGACGTGCAGGTGTGCGTCCTGTTCGACCAGGCCGAGCGTGCCCCACCCGGCGGGAGGCCTGGCGCGCAGCCGGGCGCCCAGGCGGCTGAGCCCCGCACCGGACGGGGCGACCAGCTGCAGGACCTCCCCCGCCGCGAGCTCGCCGGCGACAGCGTCCACGAGGGCGTCGACCCACGCCTCGACCCGCGTCTCGTCCACATCACCGCCTGTCACAACAACCACCCCGCACGCACCGCCCACACCGCGGCGACGACGAGCGCCGCGCACGGGACGGCGAGCAGGCGCAGCACGCGCTCGCCCGGGACGTCGTCAATCGGGCGGAAGGTGGTGCGCCTGCCCGAAAGCCCCACGCCGGCCGCCTCGAGGGCGCCCGAGCGCCCGACGGCGCGGGTCATCAACAGCGAGACCAGCGGCACCACGGTCCACGGAAGCACGGTGCGCGCGCCGACGCGGCGGCCGGCCAGGCGGTTGGCCTCGCCGACGGTGCGGGCGGCGTCGCGGGCCTCGGGAACGGTCTGCAAGGCGCCGGCGACCAGGTAGGCGGGTTTGCCGCCGAGGCCTGCCTGCTGCATGGCCACGGCCAGGCGCGGCACGTCGGCGGCCACGGCGGCGGCGATGACGACGGCCACCAGCGCGAGGACGCGCAGGCCCAGCACCCCGGCCACGGCCGCCCCGTCGAGGGTGAAGCCAGGCGCCACGCGGTGCTCGCCGAAGGGGATGTGGATGATCGCCGCGCTGGCCGCCACCGGCACGGCGACCATCAGGCTTCCCGGGATGACGGTGCGCGCCCGCCCGCGCAGTACGGCGTGGGCGAAGACGAGCGTGACGACGGCCGCCGAGAACCACGCCCGGTTGACGCCGAGGACGAGCAGCCAGGCGGCCGCGGCGAGCGCGAACCCGGTCAGCGGGTTGCCGCCCGCCCTACGCGCCGGCGCCACCGTCGACGGCACCGACGCCCCGGCCACGCGCGGCGGGCACCGCGTCGGGGGCCCGGAACGCACGCAGCGTGCGCTTGGGCAAGGCCTTGATCGTGCCCCACACGGCGAGCATGACCAGCGCCTTGTCCAGCGAGTCGGACAGGATCGACTGCAGGGTCACCGAGCCGAGCAGCGAGTTGCCCATCTCACGGAAGAGGGAGACGACCGCGCCCGTGCCCAGTCCCGAGGTGCCGCCGTAGACGAAGGCGGCCACCGGGGCGGCGATCATCGCGGTGACCACGCCGATCAGCGCGCCGACCACGGCGGTGAGCACGATGTTGCGCAGCACCCCGCGGCGCACGGCCCAGCCGATGAGCAGGCCGGTCACGGCCGAGCCCGCCGCGAACGGCAGGGCCGAGGGGTTGAACACACCCCAGACCACGGAGCTGAGCGCACCGGTGGCCAGGCCCGCCACGGGCCCGCCGAGCGCGGCGACCAGCGCGGTGCCCAGGGAGTCCAGGTAGAGCGGCAGCGGGGTCATGGTGCCGACGATCTGTCCGACGACGATGTTCAGCGCGATGGCCACCGGGATCACCGAGACGGTGCGCACGGGAAGTCGCGGCACGGTCGCGCACAGCAGCAGCACCGCCCCGCCCAGGTAGCCGAGCAGCGTGACGACGGCCTGCCAGGACCCGCCGACGCTCTCCCAGTCACCCGGGCGGGTGAGCACCAGAAACAGCCAGGTACCGGCGATCAGGGCTCCACCGCCGACGGCCCCGGCGCGCTGCAGCGGCGTCCGGGCCGGTGTCATCTTCGCGGAAGAGTCCGTGGCGTGGTGGGCGGGATTCGGTGACATGGTGTTCCTCTGCGTCGGGCGGCGCGCGGTGCGCCGGCGTGGGCGGGGCCGCGGTGTTGCCCGCGGTTCGCCTCCGGCTATGTCACCTCGCCGGGGCGCTCCCCTTCTACCCGCGCATGCTACCCCACGGGCGGTTCAACGCAGGAAACCAGCCAGCGCTTCCGCCGAGCGCAGCAGCTCGGCGCGCGCCCCGGCCACGTCGACGTCGTCGACGATCAGGGCGTTGCTTGCCGACGCCGCGCCCGTCGCCGTCGCGTTTCCCTCCCGGTCGGCGGTGGTCCGGCCGCGGTGCTCGCCCCCGGTGTCGACGTGCACGCGGGCGGACGTGCCGGTGAAGTCGACTGTGCCCAGGGCGATCATGCAGGTCACGGCGTCGTGGATCTGGGCGAGGTAGCCCTCGCCGACGGCACGGTGGAACTCGAAGTACCAGCGCAGCATCTCCGGCAGGCGCTGCGCGACGGGCACCTGCCCGAGGGCTGCGATGAGCCGGCCCAGGAGGTCCGGGTCGACGGTGAAGCGTTCGGTGACCGCGAGCGAGCAGACGGTCACCGGGGTGCCGGAATCGAAGAGCTCGGCGGCGGCGTGCGGGTCCACCCAGGAGTTCCACTCAGCGTGTGGAGTGGTGTTCCCGGGGTAGTCGTAAGCGCCGCCCATCAGGGTGGTCCGCGGCAGACGAGCCCCGGCGCGCAGCCGGAAGGCCGCGTCGGTGGCCGGGCCGGTGACGATCAGCCGGTCGGCTCCCGCCTTGTCCCAGAGATCGGTCAGGGCCTGCGGGCCGGCGGGCAGGCGGTGCGGGTCAACCTCGGCGCGCAGATAGCCGGTGCCGGTGGGCCCGTGGGTGTCCGGGGTGGTGGTCAGCGCGACGTGCTCGGGGGCTTCGAGCCCCGCGACGACGGGGATCTCACCCAGGCGGCACAGCCGCAGGATCCAGGCGCTGTTGGCGGCGGCCTGGTGTGCGGTGGTGTTGCCGGCGGTGGCGCTCACACCGGTCAGGGTGATCTCGCCCGCGACGTGCAGGCCGGCGAGGTAGACGAGCGCCAGCGCGTCGTCGATGCCGGTGTCGCAGTCGATCAGGACGCGCGGGGCGCCGGTGTGGGCGCCGCCGGTCGGGCGCTCGGGGCTCACCTGTCGGCCGGCTCCCCGGCCTCCCCGGAGGTCTCCCCCGCCGCGTCCCCGGCGGTATCCCCGGCCTCGGCGCCGCTCACGCCGTCAGCGTCGTTCGACTCGGAGCCGTCGGCGTCGTCCGAGTCCTCGTCGTCTTCGTCCTCGTCATCATCGAGGTCGTCGTCATCGTCCTCGTCGAGATCATCGTCGTCCTCGTCGTCGAGGTCGTCGTCGATGTCCCACTCGAGGTCGTCCTCGTCGTCGAGCTCCGCGCCGCCGAGCAGCCCGGCGCCCGAGGTGGCCACCACGTCGTCGTGGTCGGCGCCGTAGAGGTCGTAGACGTCCGGCTCGAGGAAGTCGTCATCGACGGGCATCAGCTGGCTCTCCCAGTTCTCGGCCTGCTCGGCCGCCAGCGCCAGCACGTCGAAGAGCTTGTCGAAGTCGGCGAAGGAGCCCAGCTCCAGGATCTCCTGGGAGGCCAGCGCGGCTTCGTCGGAGAGGTGCGCGAAGAGCCGCTGCCGGTCGGCCTCGGTGAGCACGGCGTCGTCCTCGGAATTGCTCTCCCACAGCTCGTCGATGGCCTGGTCGACCATGTCCTCGTACTCGTCGCTGGTGGTCACGAAGCTGACGGTGGCGCGCGGGACGTCGTCGACCGCGGCGACGAGCACCTGGAGCTCAGAGGCGGTACCCACCTCGGCGCGCACCAGGTTCGGGTCGGCCGGGTCCTGGAAGAACTCCAGCTCCCCGATGCGCTCGTCGGTGCCGTCGAGCAGGTCGCGCAGGACGGTGATCACCTGGTCCTCGGCCATGTGCGCGGCGACGGTGCGCACCGCGTCCTCCACTGAGAAGACCACGGAGACCAGGGCGGCCGAGAAGTCCTCGTCATCCTCGTCGACGTCCGCGGCGGCGATGTAGACGTTCGCGGCCGGCAGGTGCGGGTCCACCTCGACGAATTGGATCTCCACGTCCGAGGTGATCGGCACGAAGAGCACCTCGCCGCCGACTCTCGACTCGATGCCGTCGCTGTCCAGCGCCGTTGCGATGTCCTCGAAAAAGCTCATGTCCATTTACCTTCCACTGGGGAGAGATTCCGTCAGGAACGGTCCAAGAGAGTCCAACAGAACTGGGCGATCGAACACGGCCCGCACCGTCCGGGGACAGGCCCCGGGAGCGAACCGTCGCCCAGCCTAGCGGCACCGGCCCCCTCCCGTCCCGCGCCGCGCACCACGCACCCACCCGGACACGCACCCGCGGGCCTCCCGGACCTGCCAACATGACCCCCGAGAAGTTCCACCACCCGGACACGCACCCGCGGGCCTCCCACGCGCGACGTCGTCAATCGAACGCAAGGCGCCGCACCGCACCCTCGAAACCGCCTGTGACCCGGCACACCGGCGCCGCCCGGAGAGTTCGCGGGCGGCTCCCGGAATGTTCTACGGTGGCCCCATGCTCACTTCCCGGCAACAGGTCAACCGTCTCGACCGCGAGACCGCACTGTGCATCTCCCTGGCCGCGCGCCCCTCGAACCACGGCGTGCGCTTCCACAACTACCTCTACGCCGAGCTCGGACTGAACTTCGTCTACAAGCCGATCGCGCCCGCGGACATCACCGCGGCCGTCGCCGGCATCCGCGGCCTCGGGATCCGCGGCGCCGGGGTCTCCATGCCGTACAAGCAGGAGGTCATCCCGCTGATCGACCACCTCGAGGACTCCGCGGCGCGCATCGACGCGGTCAACACGATCGTCAACGACGAAGGCGAGCTGACCGGCTACAACACCGACTACACGGCCGTCGCCTCACTGCTCGAGCAGCACGGCGTGGACCAGACGCTCCCGGTGGCCGTGCGCGGCTCGGGTGGGATGGCCAACGCCGTCGTCGCGGCGCTTACCGACCACGGCATGCGCGGCACCGTTGTCGCGCGCAACCACGTCACGGGCACCTCGCTGGCCGGCCGCTACGACTGTGAGTTCTCCGGCGTGGTGCCCGACGACGCCCGCCTGCTGGTCAACGTCACCCCGATCGGCATGGAGGGCGACATGGCCGAGGAGCTCTCCTTCACGCCGGAGGAGATCGACCGGGCCGAGGTCGTCTTCGACGTGGTGGCCTCCCCGGTCAACACCCCGCTGATCCGCGCCGCCCGCGAGGCCGGCAAGCCGGTCATCTCGGGCGCCGAGGTCGCCGCTCTGCAGGCCGCCGAGCAGTTCGCCCTCTACACCGGCGTGCGCCCCACCGCCGAGCAGGTGGCCGCCGCCGAGGACTACGCCTCGCAGCGCTGACTCAATTTCCGACGCCGCGCCGCTCGCCCGGTGCGCGCGGCCGGGCGGGCGTAGGCTGGCCTGCGTCCAATGCCCGGCACATAGCGGTCTCTGCGTGAGGCCGGGCGCCCCGACCGACTGACGAGGAGACCCGCCCGTGGCCCTGTTCCGCCGCAAGAAAGACGAACCCGAGGTCCTCGACCCGGAGCCCGAGACCGACCTCGAGGCTCTCGCCGAGGTCGAGGTCGACGGCTCGGCCAAGTGGCTCGTCGCCGTCCTCGACCGCGCCGCGCGCGTGCAGACCACCGTCGTGGAGAAGCACGTCGACCGCCTCAAGCGCAAGAACCCCGACGCCGACGCCGCGGAGCTGCAGGCCAAGCTCGACAAGCAGTTCCGTAACGCCGTGACCGGAACCGGCGCCTCCTCGGGCGGGGCCTCGGCCATCCCCGGCATCGGCTTCGTCACCGGCGCCGTGGCCATCGGCGCGGAGTCCGTGGTCTTCGTCGACTTCGTCGTCGCCTACACGATGGCCAGCGCCTACCTGCGCGGCATCGACATCCGCGACCCGCGCGAGCGCCGAACCATCGTCCTGGTCAGCCTGCTGGGCTCCAAGGGCTCCGTGGTCATCGACACCCTGCTTCCCGACGGCCTGTCCACCACCGGCCTGCCGGCCGTGGCCAGCCTGTCGCGCCTGAGCGGGCCGACGCTCAACGAGGTCAACAACCGCCTGGTGCGCACGGCGCTGAAGAGCGTGAGCAAGCGCATCCGCCGCGCCTGGCTGGGCAAGCTGCTGCCGATGGGCGTCGGCCTGGTCGTCGGCTCGGTGGCCAACCGCAAGCTGGCCGCCCACGTCATCGAGCACACCAACGAGGCCCTGGGCCCGGCCCGCTTCGGTGAGGGCCTGCCGCGCGGCGGCGTCATCGACGCCGAGCCGGACACCCCCATCGACGCGGGCGCCTCCGACGCCACGGACGCCGAGGACGCCGCCAACGCCGCGGACGCCGTCGCGAAGGCGGACGCGGAGTAGGCCCGGCGCCCGCCGGGTCCCACGCGAAACACACCCGCCCAATCAGATGCGCCCCGGGGCCACCCGCCCCGGGGCCACCCGCCCCGGGGTCTCCTCATATCTCCCGTGCCCAGCCCCGTCCCCGGCACCCCGGGCCGCCGCATGCCCGCGACACGGCGCAGCATGGGCTGTACCGCATATAAGCTGCACCGGCTCACCCCGGTGTGCGGGTGACAGGACCGCCTTCCTCAGCTTGTCTTCACTGGTCCCCAAGGCTCACCCCGGTGTGCGGGTGACAGGACAACAACCCACCCCGGGTGACGGCGACCACCCGCGCGCCCGCGTACCATAGCGGGCACGGATGCGGGCTGTATTGTCTGCCCGGTGATCGATCCACCCCCGGATGTGGAGTCGACCTCCGGGAAACAACCCCGGACAGGGGTCACCCCCGCCCGTCTCCCCCGGTCGGCGGCGGACGTGACCACTCACCGTGTACCGCGAACTACAGTTGAGACAAAGACGACAGACAGCAATCGAAATGAGGCGAGAAACTGCCGTGAGCAGCCCTAGCACTTTCGGCCAGAATCAGTGGCTGGTCGACGAGATGTTCCAGCAGTGGAAGGACGACCCCAACTCCGTCGACAAGGAGTGGGCCGCCCTCTTCGAGAAGAAGGGCGCCCCGGAGGCCCCGGACGCGCCGCAGACCGGCGGGTCGGGCCACACCGGCACCGCTAAGAAGGGCGAGGGTGACGTCACCCGGCCCGACGCCGCCGCCCGCGCCGCGGCCGGTGACGGCCCGGCCACGAACCTGACCGACAAGCGCGGCGGCGCCGGCAAGAACCCGGAGGCCACCCCGGGCGACGCCCCGGCGCGTCAGCCCCGCGTGCGCACCAAGCCGGAGTCCCCGCTCAACCAGGTCAAAAACCTCCCGGAGCCGGGCGAGAAGCAGCTCAAGGGCGCGTTCAAGGCGATCGCGAAGAACATGGAGGCCTCGCTGTCCATCCCGACGGCGACCACCGTGCGCGACATGCCGGCGCGCCTGATGTTCGAGAACCGGTCGATGATCAACGACCACCTCAAGCGCACCCGCGGCGGGAAGATCTCCTTTACCCACATCATCGGCTGGGCCATGATCAAGGCCGTCCAGATCCACCCGGCGATGAACGTCCGTTACGAGGAGATCGACGGCAAGCCGCACGTGGTCAACCCCGAGCACGTCAACCTCGGCCTGGCCATCGACCTGCCGAAGAAGGACGGCTCGCGCAGCCTGGTCGTCGCCGCCATCAAGGAGTGCGAGACCAAGACCTTCGACGGCTTCGTCGAGGCTTACGAGGACATCGTCGCCCGCTCCCGCAAGGGCAAGCTGACGATGGACGACTTCCAGGGTGTGACCATTCAGCTGACCAACCCGGGCGGCATCGGCACCCGCCACTCGATCCCGCGCCTGACCACCGGCCAGGGCACGATCATCGGCGTCGGCGCGATGGATTACCCGGCCGAGTTCGCCGGCGCGTCCACGGACCGCCTGGCCGAGCTGGGCGTCGGCAAGCTCGTCACCATGACCTCGACCTACGACCACCGCGTCATCCAGGGCGCGGAGTCCGGCGAGTTCCTGCGCGAGATGTCGCGCCTGCTCGTCGACGACGAGTTCTACGACGAGATCTTCGAGGCGATGGGCATCCCCTACTCGCCGATGCGCTGGGCCCAGGACCTGCCGAACACGGGCATCGACAAGAACACCCGCGTCATGCAGCTCATCGAGGCCTACCGCTCCCGCGGCCACCTCATCGCGGACATCAACCCGCTGAACTGGCACCAGCCGGGCCTGCAGATGCCGGACCACTCGGACCTGGCCATCGAGAACCACGGCCTGACCATCTGGGACCTGGACCGCACCTTCAACGTGGGCGGCTTCGGCGGCAAGGAGTCCATGACGCTGCGCGAGGTGCTCAAGCGCCTGCGTGACGCCTACACCCTCAAGGTCGGCTCCGAGTACACGCACATCCTCGACAACGAGGAGCGCAACTGGCTGCAGGACCGCCTCGAGGCGGGCATGCCCAAGCCGACCAACGCCGAGCAGAAGTACATCCTGCAGAAGCTCAACGCCGCCGAGGCCTTCGAGAACTTCCTGCAGACCAAGTACGTCGGCCAGAAGCGCTTCTCGCTGGAGGGCGCCGAGGCGCTGATCCCGCTGATGGACGCCGCCATCGACACCGCCGCCGGCCAGGGCCTCGACGAGGTCGTCATCGGCATGCCGCACCGCGGCCGCCTCAACGTGCTGTTCAACATCGTGGGCAAGCCGCTGGCGACGATCTTCCACGAGTTCGAGGGCACCCAGGAGAACCCCGGCCAGACCGGCGGTTCCGGCGACGTGAAGTACCACCTGGGCATGACCGGCAAGCACATCCAGATGTTCGGCGACGGCGAGATCGACATCACCCTGGCCGCCAACCCCTCGCACCTCGAGGCGGTCGACCCGGTCATGGTGGGCATCGCGCGCGCGAAGCAGGACATCCTGGACAAGGGCGCCGAGGGCAAGACCGTCATGCCGCTGATGCTGCACGGCGACGCCTCCTTCACCGGCCTGGGCGTGGTCCAGGAGACCCTGAACCTGTCCCAGCTGCGCGGCTACACCGTCGGCGGCACCGTCCACATCGTGGTCAACAACCAGATCGGCTTCACCACCACGCCGGACTCGGGGCGTTCCTCCTACTACGCCACCGACATCGCCAAGGCGTACGGCTGCCCGGTCTTCCACGTCAACGGCGACGACCCGGAGGCCGTCGTGTGGGTCGGTCACCTGGCCACCGAGTACCGCCGCCGCTTCGGCAAGGACGTCTTCATCGACCTGGTCTGCTACCGCAAGCGCGGCCACAACGAGGCCGACGACCCGTCGATGACCCAGCCGGAGATGTACTCCCGCATCGACGCCCGCGACTCCGTGCGCGCCAAGTACACCGAGGACCTCATCGGCCGCGGCGACCTCACCGAGGCCGACGCGGAGGCCGCCGCCCGCGACTTCCACGACCAGATGGAGGCCGTCTTCAACGACGTCAAGGAGTCCGAGGGCGAGCCGGAGCTCGAGCAGACCGGCATCACCTCCTCGCAGGAGCTCACCCGCGGTCTGGACACCTCCATCTCCAAGGAGGAGCTCTACGAGATCGGCCAGGCCTACGCGGACGCCGGCGGCGAGGACTTCGAGTTCCACCGCCGCGTGCGCCCGGTGGCCAAGCGTCGTCTGCAGTCGGTCCGCGAGGGCGGCATCGACTGGGGCTGGGGCGAGCTGATCGCCCTGTCCTCGCTGGCCAATGGCGGCAAGACCGTCCGCATCGCCGGTGAGGACACCCGCCGCGGCACCTTCACCCAGCGCCACGGCATCGTCTTCGACCCGAAGACGGGCGAGGAGGCCAACCCGCTGGGCGAGCTCGCCGCGGCCAAGGGCAACGGCGGTAAGGTCATGATCTACAACTCGGCGCTGACCGAGTACGCGGGCATGGGCTTCGAGTACGGCTACTCCGTGGGCAACCCGGACGCCTTCGTCGCCTGGGAGGCGCAGTTCGGCGACTTCGCTAACGGCGCCCAGACCATCATCGACGAGTACATCTCCTCCGGTGAGGCCAAGTGGGGCCAGCTGTCCAAGGTCGTCCTCCTCCTGCCGCACGGCTACGAGGGCCAGGGCCCGGACCACTCCTCGGCGCGCATCGAGCGCTACCTGCAGATGGCCGCCGAGGGCTCGATGACCATCTCCCAGCCGTCCACCCCGGCCAACCACTTCCACCTGCTGCGCCGCCACGCGCTGGGCACCATGTCGCGCCCGCTGGTCGTCTTCACCCCGAAGTCGATGCTGCGCAACAAGGCCGCCACCTCCTCGGTGGAGGACTTCACGGAGGTCACCAAGTTCCACTCGGTGATCAACGACCCGCGCCTGGTCGACCTGGACGGCAACGTCATCGGCGACGCCGACAAGGTCACCCGCATCCTGCTGGTCTCCGGCAAGCTCTACTGGGAGCTGGAGAAGCGCCGTGCGGAGGACAAGCGCGAGGACATCGCGATCATCCGCCAGGAGATGCTGCACCCGATCCCGTTCAACCGGCTGCGTGAGGCCTTCGAGTGCTTCCCGAACGCCGAGGAGGTCGTGTTCTGCCAGGACGAGCCGGCCAACCAGGGCCCGTGGCCGTTCCTGCACGAGCACCTGCCGGAGCTCATCCCGGACATGCCGCCGATGCGTCGCGTCTCGCGTCGTGCGCAGTCCTCGACGGCGACCGGCATGGCCAAGGTGCACCACGCCGAGCAGGCCAAGCTCCTCGATGAGATCTTCGCCGACTGAGCGCCGCGTGACCGCCCCGGCCGCCCCGGGTGACCCCGGGCGGAGGGGCTGAAACGCAAGAAAGCGGCCCCGGGTTCACCCGGGGGCCGTTTCTTCTTGTGCCCTGTTGCGCCTGGCGCCGGTCTCTCCCCCTCCGGCGCGGCCGGGCTCAGTCGAGCATGTCGGGGTTGGACTCGCCGAGCCACTCGTAGATGATCTGGTCGGGCTCCTCGCCGTCCTCGACGCGCTCGGCCATCTCCTGCAGGTCGTGCGTGGTCAAAAGGCGCGTCAGATCGTTGAGCCCCTTCTTGCCCCAGCGGTTGACGGCCGTCTTGCGGTAGACGGGCACTATGTTCTGCGGCAGCGCCTCCCCCGCGCTTTCCGACGTCGCACCCCTCCCCGATGCGTCCTTGTCCACCTTGGCGTCGGGCACCGCGCCCTGCGAGCAGCCCTCGGCCGGCGAGGGGTCGGGCACGTCGTAGTCGCCCGGCAACGCTCCAAGCAGGGCGTCGTAGGTGCGCTGGCCGGCGTCGCCGGCGGTGGGGTTGTCGGAGGCCTCCGCGGCGGTGAACTCCTCGTCGAGTGTCTCCGCGGCCTCGGGCCGGACGTCGGCGAGCAGCTGGCCGGTGCAGCCGATGACGAGGTCGGCCCCGCCGTCGGCGAGCCACTCGAGCTGGCCGGCCTGCCCGCGCTCGGAGTCTGGGTCGACGGTCTCGACCACGCCGTGGACGTCGCCCTTGGCCAACGCCCAGCGGTAGATCTCCGCGAGCAGCCGGTTCTCCGGGTCGCCGGCGGAGACCTGGATGACCACCTCGCCGTCGTCGTCGCCGACGCGGTAGGTGGGGGTGGCCTCGTTCGTGCAGCCGGCCAGGCCGGCCATGGTGGCCAGGCCGGCCAGGACCGCGGTGGTCTTCCGGGCAGCGCGCATGCGCCTCATCCTAGCCGGGGCGGGTCTCAGTCCCGCCGACCCGCCTCGGGCTCCCCACCCGTCGTGTCGTCGCGCACGGTCTCGTCGCCCACGGCGCCGTCACCCGGGACGTCGTCACGCGCGACGTCGTCAATCGGCACGTCGTCCTGCACGGGGCGGGACTCGCCCGCCCACCCGGTGCCGGAGGCCTGCGCCGGGGCGGGCGCGGCCGGGGTCTGCGGCAGGCTCGCGCGGCCGCGGTGGCCCAGGTTCATCCCGGCGATGGCGTCGCGGGCCTGCGGGGCCAGCGGCGGGTCACAGAGGATGTCGTAGCGGCCGGCGACGATCTGGGTCTGCGAGGTGAAGTCGCGCGCGCCCTGGCTCATCGCGTAGGGCACGGCGGCGAGCACCATGCCGAAGATCGCGCCGACGACGATGCCCGCCAGAATCGGCAGGAAGAAGGCGTTCGGCGTGAACAGCCCGAAGAGTAGACCGAAGAAGATACCCATCCACGCGCCCGAGGCGGCACCGCCGGCGAGCACGCGACCCCAGGTCAGGCGCCCGGTCACGCTCTCGACCTCCATGAGGTCCACGCCGACGATGACCAGCTTGTCCACGGGGAACTCGCGGTCGGAGAGGTTGTCCACGGCCTCCTGGGCGTCGGCGTAGCTGTCGAAGCTGCCCACCGGCCAGCCGGCGGGGCGCTCGCGCAGGGGTCGGCGGCCGGTGCCGGTGGTGCCTCGGGGGTTCGTCATCTTTCTTCTCCTTCGTCGTCTCTGTCTGCTCTCGCGTCTTCGTCTGAGGCGGGGCCCGCGGGCGTTCTTGCCCCGGCCACGTTCTCGCCGCGACCGCGTGCTTGCAGCGGCCGCGCTTGCGACGGGTGTGAAACCCTGCGGTGTGACCGCAGATCCCTGTCCGCGCGGGTGTGGCATGGGTCCGCGTCGGCCCCGCGTCCACCTGATACAACGCGCGGCCGACTCCGAAAAGTTCCCGGTCGACGGCTAGCATCAGGTCCCATGAGTGCCATTTCCCGCGTCTACGCCGGCCGTCTGGCGGGCATGACCGTGCGCGGCCCCGACATGGACGCCATCGGGCGCGTGCGAGACGTCGTGGTCACCGTGCGTCCCCAGCCGCAGCCCTCGCGCGCCCTCGGCCTGGTCATCGAGCTGGTGACCAAGCGCCGCGTCTTCGTGCCGATGCTGCGCGTCGCCGCCATCGAGCCCGGCGAGATCACGCTGACCTCCGGGTCGGTGTCCATGCGCGTCTTCCAGGTCCGCGCCGGCGAGCTGACCGTCCAGGGCGACCTGGTCGGCGCCAAGGTGCACACCGACGACCCCGACGCCGAGCAGCTGCACGGCCGTGCCGTCGAGATCGCCGACGTCGAGTTCGAGCGCAGCCGCACCCGCGACTGGGTCATCTCGCGCATCGCGCTGGTGCCGGGGCGCTCCCGCTTCGGCCGGGCCCGCGAGCCCGTCATCGTGGAGTGGTCGCACGTGCACGGTGTCAGCGCCGGCGGCGTCGGGCAGACGGACACGCTGGCCGAGACGATCGCGGCCTTCCGCGACATGCGCCCGGCCGACGTGGCCAACTACCTGCACAACCTGGCCCCGGCCGCGCGCCACCAGCTCGCCGAGCAGATCAACGACGAGCGCCTGGCCGACATCCTCCAGGAGCTCCCGGAGGACTACCAGGCCGAGATGCTCGAGGCCCTCGACATCGAGCGCGCCGCGGACGTCCTCGAGGAGATGGACCCCGACGACGCCGCGGACATCCTCCAGGAGCTGCCCGACACCACCGCCGAGGTGCTGCTCGACCTGATGGACCCCGAGGAGTCCGCCCCGGTCCGTCGCCTGATGAGCTTCTCGCCGGACACGGTCGGCGCCCTGATGACCTCCGAGCCGCTGATCCTGCCGCCGCAGACCACGGTGGCCGAGGCGCTGGCACTCGCACGCGACCCGGAGTTGACGACCTCGCTGGCCTCGCTGGTCTTCGTGGTGCGCCCGCCGACGGCCACGCCGACCGGGCAGTACCTCGGCTGCGTGCACCTGCAGCGGATGCTGCGCGAGCCGCCGTCGACGCTGATCTCGGGCATCCTCTCCCCCGACCTGCCGCCGCTGTACGCCGACGACTCCCAGGAGACCGCCGCGCGCTACTTCGCCACCTACAACCTGGTGTGCGGGCCGGTCCTCGACGACGACAAGCACCTGCTGGGTGCCGTCGCCGTCGACGACCTGCTCGACCACCTGCTGCCGGAGGACTGGCGCGAGACGGGCCTGCGCCCCGAGTCCGCGCGGCCCGCCTCGCAGGCCGCCGCCGAGACCGGGCAGGCTTCCCAGGCCGCCGCCGAGACCGGGCAGGCTTCCCAGGCCGTCGCCGAGACCGGGCAGGCTTCCCAGGCCGCCGCCGGGACCCGGCAGGCCCCCCAGGCCGCCCCCACCGAGCCGCAAAAGGAGGACCACGATGGCTGAGTCCGAGCGCAACGCACTGGACACCCCGGTCGCCGCCGGGCGGCGCCGGCTGTTCAACATCACCGACGACTCGGTGGGCGCCGTCGCAGAGAAGGTCGCCCGCTTCTTCGGCACGGGCCGCTACCTGATGTGGCAGACCGTCGTCGTGGTCGTCTGGATCGCCCTGAACATCGGCGGCTTCGCCTGGAACTGGGACCCCTACCCGTTCATCCTGCTCAACCTGGCCTTCTCCACCCAGGCCGCCTACGCCGCCCCGCTGATCCTGCTCGCGCAGAACCGCCAGGAGGACCGCGACAAGGTCACCCTGCAGAACGACCGGCGCCGCGCCGAGCAGACGAAGGCCGACACCGAGTTCCTCGCCCGCGAGCTCGCCGGCGTGCGCCTGGCCGTCGGCGACATGGTCTCCCGCGACTACCTGCGCGGCGAGCTCGAGGAGCTGCACGACGTGCTCGGCCGCATCGAGGCCAAGATCGACGACGCCGCGGCCGACGACCAGGAGCACCCCTCCGAGCTGTCCGAGCCCACGAAGGGCTGAACGCTACCGCGCCCGCGCCCGCGCCCGCGGAGCCCCGCCCCGGGCGTGGCCTCCGCCGGGGCGCGCGGCTAGAGTCGTGGGCGTTATGTTTACTGTCACCGAAGATCAGGTCCGCGAGGCGCTCACCCGCGTCGAGGACCCCGAGCTGGGTCGCCCGATCACCGAGCTGGGCATGGTCAAGTCCGTCGCGGTCGACGGCTCCTCCGTCGCCGTGGAGATCTACCTGACCATCGCCGGCTGCCCGATGCGCGACACCCTCCAGCAGAACACGTACGCGGCCGTCGCCGAGCTCGACGGTGTCGACGAGGTCACCGTCACCACCGACGTGATGGACGACGCCCAACGCAAGGCGCTGCGCGACCAGCTGCGCGGCGGCGCCGAGCCGGTCATCCCCTTCGCCCAGCCGGGCACCACCACCCGCGTCTTCGCGATCGCCTCCGGCAAGGGCGGCGTGGGCAAGTCCTCGGTGACGGTCAACCTGGCCGCCGCCCTGGCGGCCAAGGGCCTGCGCGTGGGCATCGTCGACGCGGACATCTACGGCCACTCGGTGCCGACCCTGATGGGCTCGGACCAGCAACCCAGCGTGATGGAGGAGGACATGATCCTGCCGCCCATCGCGCACGGGGTCAAGATCATCTCCATCGGCCACTTCATCGAGGGCAATGCGCCGGTGGTCTGGCGCGGCCCGATGCTGCACCGCGCCCTGCAGCAGTTCCTCACCGACGTCTTCTGGGGCGACCTCGACGTGCTCCTGCTCGACCTGCCGCCCGGCACCGGCGACGTGGCCATCTCGGTCGCGCAGCTGATCCCGAACGCGGAGCTGGTCGTGGTGACCACCCCGCAGCACGCGGCGGCCGAGGTCGCCGAGCGCGCCGGCACGATCGCCCAGCAGACCCGCCAGCGCGTCGCCGGCGTGGTGGAGAACATGTCCGCGATGGTCATGCCGGACGGCAGCACCATGGAGATCTTCGGCTCCGGCGGCGGCGCGCGCGTCAGCGAGCGCCTGACGGCCCTGACCGGCGGCGAGGTGCCGCTGCTCGGCCAGATCCCGCTGGATCCGGCCCTGCGCACCCACGGCGACGAAGGCACCCCGGTCGTCCTCGCCGAGCCCGAGAGCCCGTCGGCCAAGGCGTTCGCCGCCATCGCAGACAAGCTCGCGGTGCGCCGCGACTCCCTGGCGGGCAAGCCGCTGGGTCTGGGCGTCACGCCCAACTGACCCCCGCGGCCCCGGCGCGGCACCAGGGCCCGCAAACGGGTCCGGACAACCGGACCCGGACACAGAGAAGGGGCGGAAGGCTCACAAAAGCCTTCCGCCCCTTCTTCAATGCCACCCGGCGGCCCAGGTGCAGCCCGGCGGCCCGGGCCCAAGCCCCGCCCCCCCCGGCCGCCGACCCCGGCGGCGCCTACGCCGCCCGGCGGACCTCTTTCAGCCACGGGCAGCGCCGGCGCAGCAGGTGCTCGAAGCGGGCGTGCATGGTCACCACGGCGGCCGCGCAGTCGGAGCACTCGCCGCGCAGGGCCACGTCGACCACGCCGTCGCGGACGCGGACGACCTCGAAGCGCCCGCCGTGGGAGGCGATGTACCGGCCGAGGCGCACGTCGGCGACGTCGCGCGCGGCGTTTTTCAGCACCTCGTCCGCGTCCGTCTCCCGGGCGTCGGACGCCGGGCGCCACTTGCGCGGCGTCGTCAATGCGTCCGTCACGGCGCGGCGCACGGCCGCACCGCTTCCAGCCCAGTCGTGGCCGGGCGCCAGCGTCGTCAACACGGCGTCGGTGCGCACCTCGACGCGGGCGAGCGTGCCGTCGTCGATGAGGGCCTGCAGGAGGCCCGGCACGCGGGCGACGTCGCCGGTGAAGCCGAGGTGGCCGTCGGGGATGACCCAGCGCAGTGTCGCCGGGTCGGCGGTCGCCTCGGGGTGGGTCGGGACCAGCATGGCCGCCAGCCTACATCGCCAGCGCGACGACGGTGTGCGTCAGCGCGCCGAGTCCCCAGGCCAGGGCGAACATGTAGCCGTAGGCGACCACCGGCCACTTCCAGGTGCCGGTCTCGCGGCGCATCGCGCCGGCGGTGGCCATGCACTGCATCGCGAACATGAAGAACACGAGCACGGCGGAGATGGTCGCCGGGTTGAACACGTTGTCGCCGGCGGCGTGCAGGACGGTGTCGTGCTGGTATGTCATCGACTCCATCTGGGTGACCGGCTCCTCCGGGTCCTCGGCCGCGGCGATCTGGCCGAGGGTGGCCACGAAGGTCTCGCGGGCCGCCAGCGAGGAGACGACGCCGACGTTGAGGCGCCAGTCGAAGCCGAGCGGGGCGAAGACGGGCTCGAGGAAGCGTCCGACGGCGGCGGCCGCGGAGTTGTCCATCGTGTAGGCGGTGCGCTGGGCGTCCAGCAGAGCCTCGAGGTCCTCCGGGTCGTCGACCACGGAGCCGTCCTCGTCGTCGACGACGGTGGAGTTGTCCGGGGCCTCGACGGCCGCGGCCACGGCGGTGCACTCGGTGTCCTGGGCGCAAAAGGCGTCGAACTCGTCGTCGCTGCGCATCGGCACGTTGAGCAGCACCCACAGCACGACCGTGGTGGTCAGGATGATGGTGCCGGCCTTGCGCAGGAAGCCCTTGCAGGAGTCCCAGACCATGATGCCGATGGTCTTCGGGCGCGGCAGGCGGTACGGCGGGATCTCCATGTAGAACGGCAGCAGCATGCCGCCGCGGTCGGTGATCTTCTTGACCACCCACGCGACGATCATCGCCGCGAGCGTGCCGCCCAGGTAGAGCAGGAACATCGCGAAGCCGGCCGCGGAGAACGGGCCGACGCGCGAGCCGTTGGGCACCAGCAGGCCGACCATGATGATGTAGACGGGCAGGCGGGCCGAGCAGGTCATCAGCGGCGCGGCCATGATCGTGGCCAGGCGGTCCTTGGCGTTCGGCAGGGTGCGGGTGGCCATGACACCCGGGATGGCGCAGGCCACCGAGGAGAGCATGGCCACGAAGGCGCGGCCCTCGAGGCCGGCCTTGGACATCACCTTGTCCATCAAAAACGCCGCGCGCGCCATGTAGCCCACACCCTCGAGCAGGGAGATGAGCAGGAACATGATGACGATCTGCGGGAAGAAGCTCAGGACCGCGCCCACGCCGCCGATCACGCCGTCGGCGAGCAGGCCCGCCAGCAGCGGCGCCGAGTCGTCGAGGGCGTCGTGCACGCTGGCACCGGCCCAGCCGAAGAAGTCCTCGAGCCAGCCCTTGAAGGGCTCGGCCCACACGAAGATGGCCTGGAAGAACAGGAACATCACGCCGAGGAAGACCAGGGTGCCCCACAGCGGGTGCAGGAAGACGGCGTCCAGGCGGCGGGTGACCGGGTCCTCGTGCGGCGGCCGGTAGTCGGCGGCCTCGAGGATCGAGTCGCTCCAGGCGGCCAGCTCGACCGGGTCGCTCGGCGGGGTCAACGGGGTGCGCCGCCACTGGTCGATGCCGATGAGCTGCTCGCGCAGCTCGTCGATGCCGATGCCGCGGTGGCCGATGACACGCACGGCCGGCACGCCGACGGCCTCGCCGAAGGCCTCGATGTCCAGCCCGCCGCCGCGGCGCGACAGCTCGTCGGTCATGGTCACGGCCAGGCAGGTCGGCAGCCCCACGGAGAGCACCTCGGCCAGCAGGTTCATCGAGCGGCGCAGCGTGGTCGAGTCGATGACGAGCACGACGGCCTGGGGCCGCTCGACGCCGTTCTGCTCGCCGGAGAGCACGTTGTGGACGATCTCCTCGTCCGGACTGATCGGCTGCAGCGAGTAGGTGCCGGGCAGGTCCTCGACGGTGACCTCGTGGGTCTCGACCACGCAGGTGCCCCGCGAGCGCGAGACGGTCACGCCCGGGTAGTTGCCGGTCTTGGCGTGCAGGCCGGTCAGGGCGTTGTAGACGGAGGTCTTGCCGGCGTTCGGGCTGCCGACGAGCGCGACGACCGGGGCGGTCGGGTTGACCGTGCCGTTGCCGTCGCCGCAGTGGCAGTCGGCGCCGGAGTCGCAGTCGTGGTCCGGGTGCACGCCCGCGTGGACGGGCTTCTTGGCGTTGGTCATCTCAGGCCTCCTTTCCGGCCGGCTCGTCGGCGAGCCGGGTGACGGTGATGGTGGCGGCGTCGCGGCCGCGCAGGGCGATCTCGTAGTCGGCGACGCGGTAGACCGTGGGGTCCTTCATCGGGGCCCTGCGGTGCGGTTCGACGACCGCCCCCGGCACGAAGCCGAGGTTCCGCAGGCGGGCGAGCAGCCTACGGTGCTGTTCGTCCTTGGCGTCGTCGGCGGCGTCGGTGGCGACGATCCGGCCGCGCTCTCCGGGGCGCAGTTCATTGAGTGCGCAGGTCCTGTTGTTGCCGTCCCCCTGGGGATCGGCCGCGGAATGATGGGTTCTAGTCCTCATGTCGTCCCTCGAGACCGTACGTCCACGATCGCAGACATACGATAAACCTATCCTTACGGAGGAGATCCTACCACTGACGTATGTTTGAACCACTATCCCCGCCGAGGCCGGTGGGCAAGTTCACACACTTACCCGTGCCTGGCCTAAGTGAACATCTTTCAGAAGTGTGCCGGGCGGGATTGACGACGCCGCGCGTAGTGCGCGAGGTGCGTCCCTTGCGCATGGCTTCCGGCCCGCGCGGGGAACTACATGATGTCGTCCCAGGAGAACCCGCCGTCGAGGCCGGAGCTCCCGGAACCGGGCGAGGCGTTACCGCCCGCAGCCCCGGGGCGTCCGGAACCGTTCGTGCCGTTCGTGTTGTTCGGGCCGGCGGCGCCGCCAGTGCCTGCAGAGCCTGCCGCGCCCCCGACACCGGCCGCTCCCCCGGCGTGCCCCGCCGTGCCGTACGAACCGTCGCCGGCCGGACCCGACCCGGCGGCGCCGGCGGCACCCGTCCCGGCGGCGTTGGCGGCACCGGAGCGCCGCGAGTCGCGCGGCGCGCGCGTGGTCGGCGGCTCCTCGCCGCGGGCGAGCGCCTCGCGGTAGGCCTGCCCGGCGGTGTCCTCGGACATGATCTTCTTCGGGTCGAAGGAGTCGAGGAACTCCTCGTCGTCGTCGAACAGGGCGTGGGTCAGCGCGGCCTTGGGCCCCATGGAGCGCCACCGGGCCACCTCGGCGATGGGCTTGCGGATCTCGTCGAACTCCGCGCCGAACTCGCCGTCCATCTCCTTCTTGGCGTTGTTGATCGCCTTGCGGGCGGCGAAGAGCGCCGCGCGCACGTCAGTGATCAGCCCCGGCAGGCGCTCGGGGCCGATGATGATCAGGCCGACGACCACTATGAGGAAGATTTCTCCCCAACCGATGTTCTGGAACACATGACCAGCCTACCCAGCCGGGCTCACCGGCCCACAGCCCGCCGACGCGTGTGTCAGGCAGCGCCGGTGCGCGACCGCCCGCACCGGCGGACGTCAGTCGGCGCGAGTGTCAGGCAGCGCCGGTGCGTGACCGGCGCACACCCGGCAGCGTCAGTCGGCGCGCCCGCCGCGGCGCACGGCGCGCAGCAGGGTCTCGACGCGGTCGAGCACGCCCTCGGGCCGCGGCGTCGGGGTCGCGGCGGCGTCCGGGCCGTCGGGGCAGCCGGTCTCGGCGATGTTCTTCAGCCGGGCGAAGAGGTCCGCCGGCATGCTCACCTCGGAGGTGAAGTTCGAGTCGTGGACGACCTCGGAGGTGCGCCGCTGGGCGCGCACCTCCGCGCGGCACTCCGGGCAGTGCACCAGGTGCACGCGGGCGCGGTGCAGCGCCGGGGGCGACAGTTCACCGTCGACGAAGGACACGACGGCCTCGGGACCCAGGTGGTCCACCGAGGCGAAGCGGCGCCGGCGCGGGGTGCGTCGCGCGCCGAAGGTGCGCGCCTCGCCGTCAGCCGTTTCTCTCATGCCCCCAACCTACCCGCGCCCGGGCGACGGGGACCACGGCCCGCCGCACGAGTGGGCTCATGGGCGAGGGGCGCGACGTCGTCAATTGACGGCGCACGCTGCGCAGACGCAGTCTCAGCGCGCGGACTGCGGCAGCAGGAGGCGGGCCTCCTCGTCGTCTCGCGCGGCGGCCATGAGGGCCTCGCGCAGCTGCGAGCGGCCGCGGTGGATGCGCGAGCGCACGGTGCCCATCTTCAGGCCCAGGGTCTCGGCAATCTCGTCGTAGGTCATGTCCGCGACGTCACAGAGGACCACCACGACGCGGAACTCGGGGCTGAGCTGGTCGAGCGCGTCCTGCAGCGCCGGGGTCAGGTGGTTGACCTGGTAGGCCTGCTCCGGGGTCAGCGCAAAGCCGGGCACGCGCTCGTAGTCCTCGGGAAGCGCCTCCATGCGCACCGTGGCGCGGTGGCGGACCATGTCCAGGAAGAGGTTGGTGGTGATGCGGTGCAGCCAGCCGCGGAAGCCACCCGGGCGGTAGTCCTTCAGCGAGCGGAACACACGCATGAAGGTCTCCTGGGTGAGGTCCTCCGCGTCGTGCTTGTTGCCCGAGAGGCGGAAGGCCAGGCGGTAGACACTGTCGGCGTGCTCGGCGACGAGCTCGGACCAGCCGGGCATCTCGGCGACACCGGCGTCGAAGGCCGCCGTGCCCGTCAGATCCGCCGCGTCCGGCTCCCGCCCCTCGGGGGCGTCCGGTGCGGAAACGGTCTCAGGCCGACGTGCTTTCATGGGGATTATCATTCCAAAGATCCATGACAAACTCCACATGGAAGCCTGGTCGACCGCTGTGAACCTGCGAGTGGTTCGCCGGGCGAGGGCCATTCACCCACCGCACGGCGCCGTGGACCCCGCGCGGCGCCGCGGACCGGGCCCACGCGTCGGGTGCCCCCTCCCCCGCCGGCCCGCCACCGGCGCCCCGCGAGCCTGGCACCGGCGCGCGGGCCGCGCCCGTACACTCGTGGGCGTGAGTGAGACTACGAACACCTCCCGCGACCCGTTGGTCGAGTTCATCGAGTCCGCCTCGGCGCCGCTGAGCCCCGCCCCCGAGGCGGTGGCGCACGCCCGCCGCGACGCCGCCGAGTACGAGCTACCCGCCCCCGACGAGGCGACCGGCCGGCTCGTGGCGACGCTCGCGGCCTCGGGCACCGGGGAGGAGCCCGCCGGGGCGATCGTGGCCAGCCCGGCCGCCGCCGTCGTGGGCCTCTACGTCCTCGAGGGACTGGCCGAGCAGGCCGCCGTGACCTGCATCGACCCCGAGGCCGAGCACACCCGGCGCGCCCGGGAGTCCTTCCGCGAGGCCGGCTACCCCGCCGCCCGCGGCCGCTTCCTCACCGCACGTCCGCTCGAGGTGCTCGGCCGCATGGCGCCGGGCGCCTACCAGCTCGTCTTCGCGCAGGTCTCCCCCATGGACCTCAAGGCCTTCATCGACGCGGCCTGGCCGCTGCTCGCCCCGGGCGGCTCCCTGGTGCTCGCCGACGCGCTGCTCGACGCCACCATCGCCGACGACTCGCGCACCGACCGCTCCACGGCCGCCGCCCGCGAGGCGCACGCCCGCGTCGCCGAGCTCGCCGCCGACCCCGAGGCCGGCGCCCTGGTCACACACCTGCCGCTTGGCGCGGGCCTGACGGTGGTCACCCGCCGGCGCTGAGCGCCTGATTAACGACGGGTGCGTGCCACGCACCCGTCCGCCGCACGTTCCGCGCCTGCGCGAGCCGCGCGAGCGTCGTCAATCAGTCAACGGGCACGAAGAGGGCGCCTCCCCGCCGGGGAGGCGCCCTTTTCACGCACGGTCCAGCCGCCGGGGCGGCCGGACCCGCTGCTGCTATACGACCGTGTTCTTGCCGACGACCACCACGCCGCCGGCCGAGATCGTGAAGCGCTCCTCGTCGCGCTTGCGGTCGACGCCGATGATCTCGCCCTCGCGGACCTTGACGTTCTTGTCCAGGATCGCGTGGCGGACCACGGCGCCCTTGCCCACGCGCACGCCGGGCATGAGCACGGAGCCCTCCACCGTCGCGCCCTCGGAGACGTGCACGTCGCTCGAGAGCACGGAGTTGCGCACCGTGCCGCCGGAGATGATCGACCCGGAGGCGACCATCGAGGACTGCGCGATGCCGCCCTGCACGAACTTCGCCGGGGGCAGGTTCGAGCGCTCGGTCGAGTGGATCGGCCAGGCGTGGTTGTACAGGTTGAACACCGGGTGGATGGAGATGAGGTCCATGTGGGCCTCGTAGAAGGCGTCGATGGTGCCGACGTCACGCCAGTAGCCGCGGTCGCGGTCGGTGGCGCCGGGGACCTCGTTGCCGGAGAAGTCGTAGACGTGGGCCTCGTTGCGGGAGACGAAGGCGGGGATGATGTCGCCGCCCATGTCGTGGTCCGAGCCCTCGTTGTCCTCGTCGGCACGCAGGGCCTCCACCAGCGCGTCGGCGGTGAAGATGTAGTTGCCCATCGAGGCGTAGGTGACCTCGGGGTCGTCCGGGGTGCCGGGCGGGTCGGCCGGCTTCTCCAGGAACTCGGTGATCGTGCCGTCGTCGTCGGCCTCGATGCAGCCGAAGGCGGTGGCCTCGCGGCGCGGCACGCGGATGCCGGCGACGGTGCAGGCCTTGCCGGAGGCGATGTGGTCGTCGAGCATCTGCCCGACGTCCATGCGGTAGACGTGGTCGGCGCCGAGGACGATGACGTACTCGGGGTTCTCGTCGAAGATCAGGTTCAGCGACTGCAGGATGGCGTCGGCCGAACCCATGTACCACCGCTTGCCCAGGCGCTGCTGGGCGGGCACGGAAGCGATGTACTGGTCGATGGGGCCGGACAGCTGCCACGCCTGCGAGATGTGGCGGTCCAGCGAGTGCGACTTGTACTGGGTCAGCACCGCGATCTTCTTGAAGCCGGCGTTGACGAGGTTCGACAGCACGAAGTCGATGAGACGGTAGGTGCCGCCGAACGGAACCGCGGGCTTCGCTCGGTCTTCGGTCAGGGGATAAAGGCGCTTGCCCTCGCCTCCGGCGAGGACAATGCTCAGGACATTTGGTTGGCTCCTCACAAGAACCAATCTATTGAAAATCGCCGCACGATGCCGCCCGGGCGGCCAATTCGGTCACAGCCCACACCGTTCGCGCCCCCGCCGACCACCCCCGTCTGGCGTCGGCGCAGTCCGTTCGTGCAGGCGCCGGGGCCGCCCTCCGGTCCGCACCCGCACCCGATCGCGCCGTCGCCCCTGCAGGATGGCCGGGACACGAATACGCTGGTAGTCATGACGAAACTGAACCGAGTCGGGATGATGACCCGCGAGTACCCGCCGGAGGTCTACGGCGGCGCCGGCGTGCACGTGACCGAGCTGACCCGCTTCATGCGCGAGATCGTTCCGGTCGACGTCCACTGCATGGGCGCCGAGCGCGACATGCCGGACACCTACGTCCACGGCGTGGACCCCGAGCTTGCCGAGGCCAACCCCGCCATCAAGACCCTGTCGACCGGCCTGCGCATGGCTAACGCGGCCGGAGGCGTCGACGTCGTGCACTCGCACACCTGGTACGCGGGCCTCGGCGGCCACCTGGCCGCCCGCCTCTACGACATCCCGCACGTGGCCACCGCCCACTCCCTGGAGCCGGACCGACCGTGGAAGCGCGAGCAGCTCGGCGGCGGCTACGACGTCTCCTCCTGGTCGGAGAAGAACGCCATGGAGAACGCCGACGCCCTCATCGCCGTCTCGAGGAAGATGAAGGGCTCGATCCTCGAGGCCTACCCGGCCATCGACCCGGACAAGATCCACGTGGTGCTCAACGGCATCGACACCGAGCTGTGGCAGCCGCGGCCCACCTTCGACGAGGCCCAGGCGGAGAACGGCTCCTCGGTGCTCAAGGAGCTCGGCGTCGACCCGACCCGCCCGATCGTCTCCTTCGTCGGCCGCATCACCCGCCAGAAGGGTGTCGAGCACCTGGTCAAAGCCGCCCGCGAGTTCGACCCGGCCATCCAGCTGGTGCTCTGCGCCGGCGCCCCGGACACCCCGGAGATCGCCGAGCGTACCCAGAAGCTCGTCGACGAGCTGCGCGCCGGCCGCGACGGCGTGCACTGGGTCTCCGAGATGCTGTCCAAGGACAAGATCCAGGAGATCGAGTCCGCCTCGGACATCTTCGTCTGCCCGTCGATCTACGAGCCGCTCGGCATCGTCAACCTCGAGGCCATGGCCTGCGGCACCGCCGTGGTCGCCTCCAACGTCGGCGGCATCCCCGAGGTCGTCGTCGACGGCGAGACCGGCACGCTGGTGCCCTACGACGAGAACGACGCCGCCGGCTTCGAGCGCGGCATCGCCGAAGCGGTCAACGCCCTGGCCGCCGACGAGGAGAAGGTCAAGGCCTACGGCGAGGCCGGCCGCAAGCGCGCCATCGAGGAGTTCTCCTGGGCGAAAATCGCCCGGCAGACCGTCGACGTCTACGAGTCGCTGCTGTAGCACCCACCGCACGGCGCCCGCGTGGCGTCGTTGCCCGGCGACGCCGCGCGCGTCGTCAAGCATGCGGCGTTGAATTGACGACGTCGCGCCCCTCGCCCGCCCCGGGCACCGTCCACGTGGACGGTGCCCGGGGCGCCGTCGTGTGCGGGGCGGATAAATTGGGGGCATGGAACCAGACAAGCGGCTGCCGACCCAGCGGCACACCATCTTCCAGAACTCCCTGATGTCCGCGCTGCTTGACGGCATCTACGACGGCGAGATGACCGTCGGTGAGCTGCTCGGCCACGGCAACTTCGGCATCGGCACCTTCGACGCCCTCGACGGCGAGATGATCGTCCTCGACGGGGTCTGCTACCAGGTGCGCGGCGACGGCACCGCCGAGCGCGCCGGCCTGATGCAGCGCTCCCCCTTCACGGTGATGACCAACTTCGTGCCCCTGATCAGCGCCACCCCGCCGGAGGGGCTGCGCCGCAGCGAGTTGGCGGAGTTCATCGACTCGGTGCAGCCGAGCGAGAACTACATGTACGCGGTGCGCATCACCGGCCGCTTCAGCGACGTCACGGTGCGCACGGTGACCAAGCAGGACAAGCCCTACCGGCCGATGACGGAGGCCACCGGCGACGACGCCGAGCTGCACTTCACCGACGTCGACGGCGTCCTCGGCGGCTTCCGCACGCCCGTCTACGAGAAGGGCATCGGCGTACCCGGCTGCCACGTGCACTTCGTCGACGACGCGCGCACCTCCGGCGGCCACGTCCTGGACTTCACGCTCGCCCGCGGCACCGTCGAGCTGTGCCCGGGCACCGACCTCAACCTGCGGCTGCCGCTGACCACGCAGTTCTCCGACGCGGAGCTCAGCCCCGAGGACCTGGACCGCCAGATCCACCAGACCGAGGTCAAGAGCTGATCCCGGGTTGATCCGGGGCGCCGTGGGGGCGACGCGGCGCGGCCGCCGGGGGCTGCGCCGGTTGGCTGGGGCGCGGCCGCCGACGGCCACCCCGGGGCGCCGGGGCGGGGACGTGCCGGGTGCTTTTCGGGTAGAACGGGGGCCAGTACCGCCCCGGGAGAGCCCCGGCGGCGACCCGGACAAGCCGGGGTTGAGCGAGGAGACCGAGGAAAGGACACCGTGACCGACATGGCCGAACCCACCGGAGCCGAGACGACCGGGGGCAGCGACATCCACCGCCCCGAGCTGCACGTGACCGCCGACGCCGGCGTGCTCATGGCGCCGGCCGCCGTGATGCTCGACGGCCGGACCTGGCACCTCTTCCACCAGTACCGCCCGTCGCTGGACGCGCCGGCGCGCTGGGGCCACCAGTTCTCCGAGGACAACCCCTACGAGTGGGAGACCTGCGACGACGTACTCGCCGCCGAGAGCGACGAGACACTCGTGCGCGCCGGCTCCGTGGTCGCCGCCGACGGCGGCTTCAACGTGTACTTCACCTCGGTGACCGCCTCCGGCACCGCCGTGCACCTGGCGCGCATCGACGACCCGGCCGCGACCACCACGGACATCTCCGACGACCCGCTCGCCCTCGACCCGCAGGTCGTCCGCCGCGGCGAGGTCGTCGGCAACGCGCAGGGTGAGGCCGCCGGGCTCTTCGACTTCCGCTCGCCGTGCGTGGTGCCGGACTGGGCCAGCGACTCGGACCGCGACGAGGGTCTGGCCGGCTGGCTGATGCTCTCGGTGACCGGTGCGCAGGACTCGCCGCAGCTGGCGGTGCTGCGCTCGGCCGACGGCGTGGACTGGCACCTCGACGGCCCGCTGGTCCTCGACGGCGACTCGGGCCTGGAGGCCGAGACCCAGGTGGTCTCCCCCAGGATCATCCGCCTGCGCGACGAGGTCGACGGCGAGATCTACGACATCATCCTGGTGACCATCGAGCACGACGGCATCGACATCTCCGGCTACCTGGTCGGCCGGCTCACGGGCGCGACCTTCACAGTCACCCGCCCGTTCCACCGCATCGACTTCGGCCACGACTTCACCCGGCCGCGCAACACGAACCTCTCGGAGCCGGCCGACCCGCGCTGGCGCCGCGGCGCGATCGTCGGCGCGCTCAACGGGGTGGGCCGCTTCGACGACCCGGCCAAGCACCTGTCCTGGACCGAGTCCGGCTGGGCCAACGCGGTCTCGGTGCCGCGCGTGGTCAGCCTGCAGGGCGGCATGCTCTTCCAGACCCCGGCCGCGGGGCTGGTCGACGCGGTCACCCGCACCGACCACGCCCGCATGTGGACCGCGCTATGCGAGATCCCCGTCGGATCCGAGCTCTCCGTCGACATCCTCGACGCCGCCGGTGAGACCGCCGCGCGCGTGACCCACCAGGGCGACGTGCTCGAGCTGGACCGCTCCATGAATCCCCACCACGCCGGCGACGGCGTGGCCCGGGCCCCGCTGGCGGAGGGCGACTCGGACTCGCTGACCATCCTGGTCGACGGCTCGACCGTCGAGGTCTTCGCCGACGGCGGCGCGGTGGCCATGGCCAGCCGCGTCTACGTCGACGGCGGGGCGCAGGACTTCCGGGTCAGCCTCGAGGGCGAGGCGCAGGTGGAGAAGCACTTCACCCGCGGCCCGGAGACCATCTCCCCGGTCATCCCGGAGTGGGCTGCCCCGCGCCTGGACACCGAGTTCCGCTAGGCGACCGGGCTCAGGCGGGTGACCGTCGCCTTGGCGGTGACGGTCATGGTCGCGGGCAGCCGCGAGATGCGCTCGGCGAGCACGTCGGGGGCGATGTGGCGGGCCGAGGGGCTCATGCCGATCTGCGAGGCGATCGACTCCTGGTCGAGGTCCATCGTGAACTCGATGTGCTCGAGCTCGCCCACCTGCTCGAGATGGCCCTTCGACTGCTCGAGCAGGCGGTCGACCTTGCCCTCCTCGACGCCGATGATGCCCAGCGGCTCGCGCAGCTCGTCGAGGTGGCCGGGGTCGGCGGTGAGCACGACGGCCTGGCCGCCCGGGGTGAGCACGCGGGCGAACTCCGCGGGGTTGCGCGGGGCGAAGAGCACGGTGATCACGTCGACGGAGTGGTCGCGCAGCGGCATGCCGGTCCACACGTCGGCGACGACGGCGCCGAGGCGCGGGTGCGCCTTGGCCAGGTGCTTGGCGGCGGCGACGGAGACGTCGATGCCCACGCCGCGCGCGCCGGCGACGGTGTCGAGGCTGTGGGTCAGGTAGTAGCCGGTGCCGGCGCCGACCTCGCAGATGACGGGGTGGGCGTCCTCGGGCACGCCGGCGGCCTCTAGGGCGTCCTCGACGGTGTCGGTGACGGACTCGACGAAGGGCGCGAAGTGGCCGCGGCCGAGGAAGGTCTCGCGGGCGGCGACCATCTCGGGGCCGTCGCCCTTGTGCTTCAGGCCCGCTCCCCCGGCCAGGGTCACGTAGCCCTGCCGGGCGACGTCGTAGGAGTGTCCGGTCTCCGAGACGAGCCGACGGAAGTCGTCGGCCCCCTCGAGCGCGGAGCCGTCCACCGGGTCGGCGAGAACATCGATCACATCAGCCAGCATCTGGGCTACGGTTCCTTTCCGTGGCGGCGTCCTTGGCGATGGTCCAAGCCTAACCGGATCGCGCGGCGCACATCGCACCAGCCCCGGTCGCGGCGCGCCGCGGGCTCAGCGCCGGGTGCTCAGCGCTCCCCGGCCTCAGCGCGCCGCGGCACCCCGGACATACGGAAGACCCCGCGGGCGGGCGGCGGACCGGATCATCCGGTCCGCACGACTCCGCTCCACGGGGTCTGTCACGGCGCCGCCCCGTCGCGGGGCGGAAACGAGCCTTAAAGCCCGGTGGCTCGAGTGGCTCGAGGCTACTCGGCGGCCTCGGTTAGCAGGCCGCCCAGCTCGGCGGCCTCCTCCTTGTTCAGCTCGATGACGAGGCGCCCACCGCCGTCCGAGGGGATGCGCATGACGATCTTGCGATTCTCCTCCACGGCCTCCATGGGTCCGCTTCCGGTACGGGGCTTCATCGCTGCCATGTTTCAAGGCTCCTTTTCGTGCACACGACGGTTACTTTCGCTATGATAGTCGATTTTTCCGTCGCACGACCGGAGTGAGCCCGCTCACCGCTCCGGGACCACCGCGCCAGAAAGGGCGCTGAGCTGCTACTTCGAGCCCGAAATGCCGTCGTCCGCCTGCGCCCGGCCGCGCGGTCGCGAACCGACCGCCCGGTCGCCGGAAAGAGTCGCGCGGTCGTCGGCGCGCACCTCCGCCTCCCCCGGGCACACCCGGTCCCCCGGGCGCACCTCATCGCGCGGACGTGCCTCATCGCCCGGACGCGTCTCGCCGCGGCCGGCGCCGCGCCCGGCGAGCTGGTCGAGCACCGCCTCGACCTGCTCGGGCCGGTAGCCGCGCGGCACGAGCTCGAAGCGCACCGCGTCCAGGTCTCCGGCGGCCACGGCGCGCTCGTTGGCGGCGGCGACCTCCTCGGGGTCGGCGGCGGGCTCGGGCTCGCCGCGGCCGAGCAGCCGGCCGGCGGTCCAGGTGCCCACGATCACCAGCAGGACCAGGACGACGATGAGGAAGATCCAGGAGAGCATGGCTCAGAGGATAGTGGACAGCGCGGGGCGCTCGGGCACCGCGACTCCGTCCACGCCGGCGCGGGCGAGGATCGTGGCGGCCACGGTCTCCGCCATCGGCCCCAGCTGGGCCAGCGGCCGGTTGCGGTGGGCGCGGCGGCCCAGGTCGACCTCGGCGATCGCGCCGCGTCCCCACCTGCGCGCGACGTCGATGAGCAGCCCGGACTCCACGCCGTAGCCCTCGACGAAGGGCAGTTCCAGCGCCGCCGCGCGGCGCAGGGCGTACTCGCCGCCCAGGGGCTGCGCGACGTCGGCAAGCTCGGGCAGCAGCAGCCGCAGCAACGGGCGCGCCGTCAGCTCGGTCACGCGCCCGCCGTCGCCGGGGCGTCCCCGGTAGTCGCGCACGTAGTCGGCCTTGACCAGCTGCACACTGTCATCCGCGAACGGCGCGACGAGCTCGGCGACCATGCCGGGGCGCGCGGTGTGCAGGTCGGCGTCGACGAAGACGACGAACTCACCTCCCGCGGCGGCGACCCCGCGCCACAGCGACTCGCCCTTGCCGGGGCGCGGCTCGACCCCCGGCAGGACCTCGCGCCAGTTGAGCACGCGGGCGCCGGCGGCCGTGGCGCGCTCGGCGGTGCGGTCGGTGGAGTCGGCGTCGACGACGATGACCTCCAGCGGGGCGTCGACGCGCACGGCGGCGACCACGTCCGCGACGGTCGCCTCCTCGTTGAGCGCCGGGATGACCACACTGGCGCGCGCGACGGCGCTCACGCCAGGCCCCGGATCGTGTCCAGGGGGCCGGCGGTCCCGGCGATCGCCGCGGTCATGCGGATCACGTCGACGGTCTCGCCGACCTCGTGGACGCGGAAGGCGGCCACCCCGTGCGCGGCGGCCCAGGCGGTGGCGGCCAGGGTGCCGGCCACCCGCCCGCCGACGGGGCGCGCACAGGTCTCACCGATGAAGTCCTTGTTGGACAGCGCCATGAGCACCGGCCAGCCGGTGGCCACGACCTCGTCGATGCGGCGCAGCAGCTCGAGACCGTGGAAGGTGTTCTTGCCGAAGTCGTGCGTGGGGTCGAGCAGCACCTTGTCCTCGGGCACGCCGCAGTCGACGGCGCGCTCGGCCAGCCGGGTGGTCTCGGCGATCACGTCGGCGACCACGTCGTCGTAGTGCACGCGGTGCGGGCGGGTGCGCGGCACCGCACCCCCGGTGTGCGAGCAGACGTAGCCCACGCCGTGGTGGCCGGCGACCTCGACGAGCTCGGGGTCGACGCCGGCCCAGGTGTCGTTGACCAGCCCGGCACCGGCGGCGATGGCCCGCTCGGCGACCTCGGCGCGCCAGGTGTCCACGGAGACGGTCACCTCGGGGTGGCGCTCGTGGACCGCGGCGATGACGGGCACCACGCGGTCGATCTCCTCGGCGGCGTCGACCACGTCGCCGGGGCCGGCCTTGACCCCGCCGATGTCCACGATCGCCGCGCCCTGGGCGACGACCTCGTCGGCGCGCGCGAGCGCGAGCGTGTCGGTGAAGGTCGCGCCCTTGTCGTAGAAGGAGTCGGGCGTGCGGTTGACGATGCCCATCACCTTCGCCAGGCCCGGCGCGCCGGCGCCCGCACGCCGGATGGCGCGCTGGCGTTCGTCGCCCTCGACCGCGGCCCTGTCCTGAGCTGCGGCCAAGGTCAGCGCTCCCCTTCCGCACCGGAATTGCCGACGCCGCGTCCGTCGCCGTCGCCGCTTCCGGCACCGTGGGTGCCGTCCCCGGCGCCGTCTGCGCCGCGCCGGGCGCGGGCGCGGCGCTGCCGGGCCTGCAGGTGGCCCTCGTCGGTGTCGATGTGGCGCCGCCTCGTCGGCGCGCTGCGGATGTGCTCGACGGCCTCCTCGGCGGAGTCGGTGACCAGGAAGAGGTCGAGGTCCGCCTCGGCGATCATGCCGCGGGTGACCACCTGCTCGCGCAGCCAGCCGACGAGCGGGCCCCAGTAGTCGGTTCCGATGAGGGCGATCGGGTAGTTGGTGACCTTCTTGGTCTGCACCATGCACAGCACCTCGAAGAGCTCGTCGAGGGTGCCGAACCCGCCGGGCAGGCAGACGAAGCCCTCCGAGTACTTCAGGAACATGGTCTTGCGCACGAAGAAGTAGCGGAAGTTCAGGCCCAGGTCGACCCAGTCGTTGAGCACCTGCTCGTGCGGCAGCTCGATGCCGAGACCCACGGAGAGCCCGTCGGCCTCGAAGGCGCCGCGGTTGGGCGCCTCCATCAGGCCCGGTCCCCCGCCGGTGATCACGGCGTAGCCGGCCTCGGCCAGCTTCTCGCCGACCTCGCGGCCCAGGTCGTAGAGCGGGTCGCCCTCGGGCACACGCGCGGAGCCGAAGACGGTCACCGCGGGCGGCAGGGAGGACAGCGCGTCGAACCCGGAGACGAATTCGCTCTGGATGCGCAGCACGCGCCACGGGTCGGCGTGGATCCAGTCGTGGTCCGCCGTCATCTCCAGCAGCCGCTGGTCGTAGGTGGACGGCTGGTCGGCCTCGAACCGCATGAGCACGGGCCCACGCAGCATCCGCCGCTTCTCCTCGCTCGGTGTGATGTTCGGTGTCATGTGCTCGAAAATACCGCTCAGGCGCGCTGTCCGCCGAGCAGGTAGCCGTCGAGGGCGGCCGCGAGCTGTGTGATGTGCTCGACCGGGCAGTGTTCCTCGGGCTTGTGTGCCTGACCGGGGTCGCCGCAGCCGAGGTTGACGGCGGGGACGCCGAGCTCGGCGAAGCGGGCGACGTCGGTCCAGCCGTACTTGGCGCGCACGCGCCCGCCCATGGCGGCCACCAGTTCGGCCGCCGCCGGGGCGTTCAGGCCCGGGGCGGCCGGCGGGGCGACGTCGTCGACGGTGATCTCCACACCCTCGTGCTCGCCGAGGACCTCGCGCAGGTGCGCCATGGCCTCCTCGGCGGTGCGGTCGGGCGCGAAGCGGAAGTTCACGGCGCACACGGCCTCGTCCGGGATGGTGTTGTTGGCCACCCCGGCCTCGAGCCGCACGACGTTGAGGCCCTCGCGGTAGATGCAGCCGTCGACGTCGACCCGGTCGCGCGGGGTGTACGCGGCGACCCGCTCGAGCAGGGGCACGAGCCGGTGCACGGCGTTGTCGCCGAGCCAGGCGCGCGCGGAGTGCGCGCGGGTGCCGCGGGCGGTGCAGATGACGCGGATGGAGCCCTGGCAGCCGGCCTCGATCATCCCGCCGGTCGGCTCGCCCAGCAGGGCGACGTCGCCGGCCAGCCACTCGGGGTGGTCGCGCTCGACGTGGCCCAGGCCGTTGTACTCGACGGCGACCTCCTCGCCCTCGTAGGCGATGAAGGTCATGTCGCGGGCCAGGTCGGGGTGGCTGGCCAGGCGCGCGAAGGCGGAGAGGTAGACGGCCAGGCCGGACTTCATGTCCACCGCCCCGCAGCCGTGCAGCACGCCGTCGGCCAGCCGGTGCGGGGTGTTGTCCGCCAGCGGCACGGTGTCCAGGTGCCCGGCGAGCACCACCCGCTGTCCCAGCCCCCGGTCGGTGCGGGCGACCAGGGTGTTGCCGCCGTCGCCGGTGCGCTCGACGCTGACCCCGTCGAGGCCGCGGAGCACCGCCTCGACGGCGTCGGCGATCGCGCCCTCGTGGTGGGAGGGGCTCTCGATGTCGATGAGGAGGCCGGTCAGCTTGACCGGGTCGTCCAGGGCTGCGGCGAGTTCTGCGTGCGCGTTCATGCCCCCAGAGGCTACCCGCGCGCTACACCCGTGCCCTGTGCCCCCGGTGTGCACCCCGTGGGAATACGATGTAACGCATGTCGCAATCAGCAACCCGGGAAGGCTCCGCGGTGCTCAGCCGCGGACTGCGCACCCGCCACCTGACCATGATGGGGCTCGGCTCCGCCATCGGCGCCGGGCTCTTCCTCGGCACCGGGGTGGGCATCCGCGCCGCCGGGCCGGCCGTCGTGCTGGCCTACCTGATCACCGGTGTGATCACCGTGTTGATCATGCGCATGCTCGGCGAGATGGTCGCCGCCCGCCCGTCGGCCGGCTCCTTCTCCTCCTACGCCGAGCAGGCCTACGGCCCGTGGGCGGGCTTCTCGGTCGGCTGGCTGTACTGGTTCATGATGGTGATGATCATGGGCGCCGAGATGACCGGCGCGGCCGCCATCATGGCCGCCTGGTTCGACGTCGCCCCCTGGATCCCGGCCGCCGTCAGCGTGGCCGTGCTCGCGGTGGTCAACCTGACGGCCGTGCGCGGCTTCGGCGAGTTCGAGTTCTGGTTCGCCTTCATCAAGGTCGCCGTCATCATCGCCTTCCTGGTCATCGGCGTCGCGCTGATCTTCGGCTGGCTGCCCGGCCACTCCTTCGTGGGCACCGGGAACCTCGCCGCCGAGGGCCTGATGCCCAACGGTGTCTCCGGCGTCGCCGCCGGCCTCCTGGCCGTGGCCTTCGCCTTCGGCGGCATCGAGCTGGTCACCATCGCCGCCGCCGAGTCCGAGGACCCGGAGCGCTCCGTGCAGACCGCCGTCAACTCGATCATCTGGCGCATCGGCATCTTCTACATCGGCTCGGTCCTCGTCATCGCCTTCCTGCTGCCCTTCGACCAGATCCAGGGCGCGGAGACCGCCGCCGAGAGCCCGTTCACCATGGTCCTCGAGATGGCCAACATCCCGGGCATCGTCGGCATCATGGAGCTGGTCATCGTCATCGCGCTGCTCTCGGCGTTCAACGCCCAGCTCTACGGCTCCTCGCGCCTGTGCTACTCGCTGGCCACCCGCCGCGACGCCCCGCGCATCTTCGCCCGCGTCTCCGAGAACAAGGTTCCGGTGCCCGCGGTGCTGCTCTCCGTCTTCTTCGGCCTGCTCTCCGTGGGCCTGCAGTGGTGGAACCCGCCGGGACTGCTGGACTTCCTGCTCAGCGCCATCGGCGGCTGCCTGGTCGTCATCTGGCTGACCGTCATCGCCTCCTACCTGCGCCTGCACCCGCGCCTGGAGGCCCGCGGCGAGATCACCCGGGTGCGCATGTGGGGCTACCCGTGGCTGGCGTGGCTGACGCTGGCCGCCGTGATCGCCATCGTCGGCCTCATGCTCGCCGACGAGCAGGCCCGCGGCCAGGTCATCGCGGTGTGCGTCGTGTGCGCCGTGGTCCTCGCCGCCGCCGGGCTGACCACCCTCATCCGCGGGCGGCGTGCCCCCGAGGACGGCTACGTGCGCTAACCTGCCCTTCAATTGCCGACGTCGCGCCCCGCGACGTCGGCGCCACCCACCCGGCGCCGCGCAGCGCGGCGTCGACAAGCACCACCTGAAACAGCCGGTGAACCCGGCCTCGACATAGTTGGATCGGATCTTCGATGACCCAGAACGCACCGCTGAGCCAGGGGCTCAAGACGCGGCACCTGACCATGATGGGACTCGGCTCCGCCATCGGCGCCGGCCTCTTCCTCGGCACCGGCGTGGGCATCCGCGCCGCCGGGCCCGCCGTCATCCTCGCCTACATCGCCGCCGGTGTGGTGGTCATGTGCGTGATGCAGATGCTCGGCGAGATGGCCGCCGCCAAGCCCGCGCCCGGGTCCTTCGCCAGCTACGCGCGCTTCGCCTTCGGCCACTGGGCCGGCTTCTCCATCGGCTGGCTGTTCTGGATCAACATGGTGCTCGTCCTCGGCGCGGAGATGACCGGCGCCTCGGCGATCATGGCCGCCTGGTTCGGGGTGCCCCAGTGGGTGCCCGCCCTGGTCTGCGTCACCTTCTTCGCCGTGGTCAACCTGGCGCGCGTGCGCGGCTTCGGCGAGTTCGAGTTCTGGTTCTCCTTCATCAAGGTCGCCGTCATCATCGGCTTCCTGGTCATCGGCGTCGCCCTGATCTTCGGGCTGCTGCCCGGCCACTCGTTTGTGGGCACCTCGCACTTCCTCGGCGACGGCTTCATGCCCAACGGCTGGCCCGGCGTGGCCGCGGGGCTGCTCGCGGTCGCCTTCGCCTTCGGCGGCATCGAGATCGTGACCATCGCGGCCGCGGAGTCGGAGGACCCCGAGACCTCCATCCGGCGGGCCACCCGCTCGGTGATCTGGCGCATCGGCCTGTTCTACATCGGCTCGGTGCTCGTGATCACCTTCCTTTTGCCCTTCTCCGAGATCCAGGGCGCCGAGACCGCCGCCGAGAGCCCCTTCACCATGGTGCTGGGCATGGCCGACATCCCGGCCGTGGTCGGCTTCATGGAGGTCGTCATCGTGCTCAGTTTGCTCTCCGCCTTCAACGCGCAGATCTACGCCAGCTCGCGGATGGTCTTCTCGCTGGCCACCCAGCACGACGCCCCGGCTCTCCTCGGCCGGGTCAACCGCCACAACGTGCCGATCAACGCGGTGGTGCTCTCGATGGTCTTCGCCTTCCTCTCCGTCGGCCTGCAGTGGTGGAACCCAACCGGGTTGCTGGACTTCCTGCTCAACTCCGTCGGCGGCATCCTCATCCTGATCTGGATCATGGTCGCCGCCAGCTTCCTCAAGCTGCACCCGGTGCTCGTGCGCAGCGGGCGCATCGCCTCGGTGCGCATGGCCGGCTACCCCTGGGTGCCCGTCGCCGCGATCGCCGCCCTGCTCGGCTTCGTGCTGCTGATGCTCTTCGACTCCGGCTCGCGCGGCCAGGTCACCTCCGTGTCGATCGTCTTCGCCGTGCTCGTCGTGCTCTCCGTGGTCGTCGCACGCTCCCAGGCGCGCGGCTCCACCGACGGCCGGCTGCGTGCCGACGTCGCGTCGGGTACGGCGGGCGCGCAGGCGCCCGCCGGCGCGACCACGGCGACGGACGCGCACGGGGGCGACGGCACGACGTCGTCAAGCACTGATTAAAGTGACCCACATCTACTTTCTGTTCACGCAGCGAAAGAGACGCACATCATGACCTCGACCTCCCCCGCCAACGCGGGAACCGCCGCCCCGCGCCACACCGGCCTGGGCCAGGGGCTCAAGACCCGGCACCTGACGATGATGGGGCTCGGCTCCGCCATCGGCGCGGGCCTCTTCCTCGGCACCGGCGTGGGCATCCGCGCCGCCGGCCCCGCCGTGCTGCTCGCCTACGCCGTCGCCGGCGTGGTGGTCATGTGCGTGATGCAGATGCTCGGCGAGATGGCCGCCGCACGTCCCGCCTCGGGCGCGTTCTCCGACTACGCCCGCCAGGCCTTCGGCCACTGGGCCGGGTTCACCATGGGCTGGCTGTACTGGTTCATGCTCATCATGGTCCTCGGCGCCGAGATGACCGGCGCGGCCGCCATCATGTCCGCCTGGTTCGGGGTGCCGCCGTGGGTCCCGGCGCTGGTGTGCGTGACCTTCTTCGCCGTGGTCAACCTCGCGCGCGTGCGCGGGTTCGGCGAGTTCGAGTTCTGGTTCGCCTTCATCAAGATCGCCGTCATCGTCGGCTTCCTGCTGATCGGTCTGGCGCTGATCTTCGGGCTGCTGCCGGGCCACACCTTCGTGGGCACCGAGCACTTCCTCGGCGACGGCTTCATGCCCAACGGCTGGCCGGGTGTCGCGGCGGGCCTGCTCGCGGTGGCGTTCGCCTTCGGCGGCATCGAGATCGTGACCATTGCCGCGGCCGAGTCCGAGGAGCCGGCCCACTCGATCCGCACCGCGGTGCGCTCGGTGATCTGGCGCATCGGCCTGTTCTACATCGGCTCGGTGCTCGTGATCACCTTCCTGCTGCCCTACGCGGACATCCAGGGCGCGGAGACCGCCGCCGAGAGCCCGTTCACCATTGTCCTCGAGATCGCCGACATCCCCGGCGTGGTCGGCATCATGGAGCTGGCCATCGTGCTCAGCCTGCTCTCCGCATTCAACGCGCAGATCTACGCAAGCTCCCGGCTGTGCCACGCGCTGGCCCGCCAGGGCGACGCCCCGCGCATCTTCGCGGTGACCAACCGCGAGGACGTGCCCGTCAACTCCGTGGTGCTCTCCATGGTCTTCGCCTTCGTCTCCGTGGGCCTGCAGTGGTGGAACCCGACCGGCCTGCTGGACTTCCTGCTCAACGCCGTCGGCGGCGTGATGATCGTCGTCTGGCTGCTCATCGCCGCCAGCTACCTGAGGCTGCACCCGCAGCTGGAGCGCTCCGGGGAGATCTCCACGGTGCGCATGTGGGGCTACCCCTGGCTGGCCTGGGCCGTCGTGGCCGCCGTGCTGGGCCTGGTGGTGCTCATGCTCTTCGACGCCGGCTCGCGCTCGCAGATCTTCTCCGTCGGCGCCGTCTTCATCTTCCTCGCGGCGCTCTCGCTGACCACCCGCGGACGGGCCACCGACGCCACGCGCGCCTAGGCGGACCTTGTAGTCTCGGGAGTCATGACCGACTACTCCACCAGTTCCGCCCACGCCGTCGGCGTGGCCACCGTCACCGCCAACGGCACCGTCCTCGACGCCTGGTACCCGGCGCCGCGCCTGGACGTCGCCGGCTCCGAGCCCGGCACCCACCGCCTCGAGGAGGCCCCGCAGCAGATCGCCCCGCTGATCGGGCCCGACGAGGTCCGCGGGGTCGCCCGCGTGGCCGTGGAGACGACCATCGAGTCGCTGGCCGAGCCGCCGGCCGACACCTACGACGCCTGGCTGCGCCTGCAGCTGCTCTCCCACCGCCTAATCCGCCCGCACGAGGCGAACATGGAGGGGGTCTTCGGCAAGCTGACCAACGTCGTGTGGACCAACCACGGCCCCTGCGAGGTCGCCGACTTCCAGATGGTGCGCGCCCGGTTGCAGGCCGAGCGCGGCCCGGTGACCGTCTACTCCGTGGACAAGTTCCCGCGCATGGTCGACTACGTCCTGCCCGAGGGCGTGCGCATCGGCGACGCCGACCGCGTGCGCCTGGGCGCCCACCTGGCCGCCGGCACGACCGTCATGCACGAGGGATTCGTCAACTTCAACGCCGGCACCCTGGGCAACTCCATGGTCGAGGGCCGCGTCTCCGCCGGCGTCGTGGTCGGTGACGGCTCCGACGTCGGCGGCGGCGCCTCCATCATGGGCACGCTGTCCGGCGGCGGCAAGGAGGTCATCTCCATCGGCGAGCGCTGCCTGCTCGGCGCGAACGCCGGTGTGGGCATCTCGCTCGGCGACGACTGCGTGGTCGAGGCCGGCCTCTACGTCACCGCCGGCACCAAGGTGACCGCCCGCGGCGCCGTGGCCGAGGCCGCCGGTGTCTCCGACGGCGACACCGTCAAGGCCGCCGCGCTCTCCGGCGCCTCCGGTGTGCTCTTCCGCCGCAACTCGATCACCGGTGCGGTCGAGGCCAGCCCGTACAAGTCCGCCGTCTCGCTCAACGAGGAGCTGCACGCGAACTAGGGGTTCGCGCCCTGACGCCGAGGAAGGGCGCCCGGGCCGTCAATGTGACGGTCCGGGCGCCCTTCTTGTCGTTTGTGGCGGGCTGTGGCGGCTGCGGCGGCTGCGGCGGCTGTGGCGGGCTGCGCGGCTGTGGCGGCTGCGCGGCTCGTGCCTCGCGGCTCAGTCCGCGTACGGCTCGGCGGCCCTGCGCGCGGCGATCGCGGCGGCGACGGTGCAGCCCAGCGCCCAGCCCAGGCCGACGACGAGCAGCACGATGTGCAGGTCCGCGGTGAGGAAGCACAGCGCCAGCGCGGCCAGGGCGCCCGCGGAGCCTGCGGCCAGCCGCCCGGCCGCGGCCGTGTGGCCGGCCGCCCAGGCGTCCTCGTTGGCCGTCACCGGGGAGATGCGCAGCCCCAGCCAGGAGTTGAACTTCAGCGAGCGGTTCGAGGCCAGCAGAGCCGGCAGGCCCATGAGCACGGCGACGACGAGCAGCAGGAACGGGATCATGCGGCTACCTCCGGGGGCTTGTGCGCGCGGCGCGGGCTCAGGCTACGGGCTCAGGCACGCGGCGCGGGGTCGGACTGGTGGACGACGGAGACCTTCGGCCCGCGGAAGGTCCAGAGTTTGTTGATCACGAAGTTGACGGGCATCGCCACCAGGATAGAGATCGCGGAGGCCCAGTAGAACTTGGTGCGCAGCCCCGAGGAGTCGTCGAGGATGTCGGTGGGCAGCGAGATGGGGCTGCCCGGGTTCATGAACAGCGTCATGAGCACCAGGCGGATCAAAAAGGCGCCGAGGCCGGCGAGCAGGAACGGGAAGAAGCCGCGCCACCAGCTGCGCGGGTTGGTGCCCTTGAAGGTCCACATCCGGTTGAGCTGGTAGTTCCAGGTGTTGGCCACCAGGAAGCCGAGGGTGACAAAGACGTGGTACCAGCGGATGTTGAACTGGGTGCCCAGCAGGTTGATGAAGGCGTCGTGCTCGGAGATGCCGGCGAACTCGGCGATCTTCTTCGACACGTAGTTGACGGCCAGGTCGACGACGACCCCGGAGCCGCCGACGATGCCGAACTGGATGAACTGACGCAGGTTGCCCAGCATGCGGGCGACGGTGGGGCTGGCCGTCATGGATCTCCTCAACCTCGGCTACTCGTCGTCGCACCCGCGCCGCCACCGGGCGACGGGTTCGCCGTCCGGGCGCGGGGCGCGCAGGGCCCGGTCCTCGACGTGCGTCCGGACGCGGACCTGATCGGTACAGTTTATCGCCCGGATAGCCCGAAATACATTCGCGCGCCAGGCCGTGTCGGGGATTCCACGCCCGTGGCGGCCCCTGCGGCGGCCCCGTCGGCGCCCGCTCCTCCGGCGCGGGAACCTACTTAACGCTACTTCCCGGCGCGGGGCCTACTTCCCCGCGACGGCGCGCAGCTCGGCCGACGCCGCGCGCAGGCGCTGGGCGGCCTCGTCGACGTGGGCGTCGTCGGCGGTCATGCCGACGCGCACGAAGTTCTCGCCGGCCGGGCCGTAGAACTCGCCCGGGGCGACCAGGATGCCCAGCTCGGCGAGCCGGTCTACGGTCGCGCGCCCGTTCTCGCCGAGGCTTGCCCACAGGTAGAGGCCCGCCTCGGAGTGCTCGACGGTGAAGCCGGCGCCGATGAGCGCCTCGAGCAGCTTGGCGCGGCGCACCGCGTAGCGCAGCTTCTGCACGTGCTCGGCGTCGTCGTCGCCGTAGGCGGCGGTCATGGCCGCCTGGATCGGGTAGGGCACCATCAGCCCGGCGTGCTTGCGCACCTGGGTCAGCTCGGCGATCAGCCCGGGGTCGCCGGCGAAGAAGCCGCCGCGGTAACCGGCGAAGTTCGCGGTCTTGGAGAGCGAGTGGATGGCCAGCAGCCCGGTGTGGTCGCCGTCGCAGACGCGCTCGTCGAGGATCGAGACCGGCTCGTTGTCGTCGTCCCAGCCCAGGCCGAGGTAGCACTCATCGGAGGCGACGATGACGTCGTGCTCGCGGGCCCAGGCCACCACGCGGCGCAGGTGGTCCACGCCGAGCACGCGGCCGGTCGGGTTCGACGGCGAGTTCAGGAAGAACAGCGCGGCGGAGTCCGCGTCGACGCCCTCCGGGTCGTCGGAACGCACCATCTTCGTGCCGGCCAGGCACGCGCCGACCTCGTAGGTCGGGTAGGCCAGCTCGGGGATGACCACGGTGTCCTCGGCGCCGAGCCCCAGGAGGGTCGGCAGCCAGGCGATGGCCTCCTTGGTGCCCACGACGGGCAGCACGGAGGACTCCCCCGGCGTGGTCGAGGCGTTGAGCCCCGTCATCGCGTAGCGGCGCGCGGAGGCGTCGACGATGGCCTCGCGTAGCTCGGGCGTGCCCACGGTGGCCGGGTAGCCGGGAAAGCCGGCGGCCTCGGCCAGCGCGAGCTGGATGCCGGGCGCCGGCGGGTCGACCGGGGAGCCGACCGAGAGGTTGACCATCCCGTCGGGGTGGGCCACGGCGGTGGCCTTGGCCTCGGCGATGGTGTCCCAGGGGAACTCGGGCAGGGTCTCGACCAGTGGCGTGCGTGTCATGCCGGTTACTCTACCCGCGCGGGGTCGGCCTCCGGAGAGGACTTCGGCCGACGTCCGCGGTCACCGGCGGGCCGGGCTCAGTCCTGGTTCTGCGGCGGCAGGTCGGCGACGAACTTCGGGTCGAAGTCCTGCGGGCCGAGGGCGGCCGCGCCGCCGGGCGAGCCGAGGTCGTCGAAGAAGGCGACGTTGGCGTCGTAGTAGCCCTCCCACTCGTCGGGGAGGTCGTCCTCGTAGAAGATCGCCTCGGTCGGGCACGCCGGTTCGCAGGCGCCGCAGTCGACGCACTCGTCGGGGTGGATGTAGAGGCTGCGCTTGCCCTCGTAGATGCAGTCGACCGGGCACTCCTCCACGCAGGAGCGGTCCATGACGTCAACGCAGGGCTGGGCGATGATGTAGGTCATCAGTGATCGGGAACTCCAGGACAGAAACGGAACTCAAATAAAACGGGAAATCACGTGGACGTGACCCGTCCAGTATGTCACTTCCCCGCCATGAGGGGCCAACCGCCGCCGGCCACCCCGGCGGCCAGCAGCACCAGGCTGTGCACGTTGGCTCCGACGAGCTGGTCGCCGGTGACGGTGACGCCGAATGTGAGTAGCACGAACCCGGCGATCCACGTCCACAGCGGCATGCCGGCCGCCCAGGTGCGCCGCGTCCACAGCAGCGCGGTGCGCGAGAGCACGAGGCTGAATAGAAACGCGACCACCACGGTCCAGGGCACGGCGAGTCTGGCCCCACTCGGCAGCGTGATCCCGGCGTCGAGGTAGACGACCTCGAGCAGCACCGAGACCAGTGCGCCCAGGCACAGCCAGAAGATGCCGCCCACGGCCTCCCCGCGCGAGAAGTCGTCGCGGATGAGGCGCCGGCGCGGCGTGGCCGCGTCGATTTCCGACGCCGCGTCGTGCGCGCCGTCGGCGCCCACGGCACCGTCGGCGCTCACGGCAGCAACCCGTCGGCCGGGCCGCCGCCGGCCGGCACCAGGGCGCCGGCGGCGAGGTGGAAGTACTCGCGGCGCAGCACCGGCTGGGCGATGAGGTTGGACAGGCAGTAGACGGCGGCCACGGTGTCATGGTCCGAGACGCTGGCCTGGGCGGCCACGGGGTTGGTGCGGCTGACCGAGCCGTCGGCGACGTGCAGCTGGGTGGCGTGCGCGCGGAAGCCTGCGAGCTTGGCGGCGACGTCGGCGTCGGAAAGCCGGGTGAAACAGTCGACCTGGTCGTCGCCGACGGCGGCCAGCTCGCCGTCGGCGGCCCGGCGCCAGCCGGCCGGGATCTCCGCGATGGCCGCCAGGCCCGCGTCCTGTGCGCCGGTCGGGGTGACGTGCCAGAGCAGGCGGTCGACCTCGACGCGCTCGAGGGCGGCGTGGGTGATCTCGTGGGCGTGGATGTGGTCCGGGTGGCCGTAGCCGCCGTTGGGGTCGTAGGTGAGCACCAGCTGCGGTCGCAGGCGCTCGAGGACGGCGACCAGGTCGTCGACGGCGCGGCCGCCGTCGTTGACGAAGGCCCGCGGGTTGGCCGCCGAGGGCGTGCCGGCCATGCCGGAGTCGCGGTAGGCGCCGGCGCCGCCGAGGAACTCGCCGTGCACGCCGACGGCCGCCAGCGCCGCGGACAGTTCCGCGATGCGGTAGCCGCCGAGCTGGTCGGCCTCGTCGGCGATGAGGTTCTGCCAGGTCGGCCCGATGACCTCGCCCTCCTCGCCGAGGGTGCAGGTGACCACGGTGCAGTCCGCACCGCGGGCGGCCAGCTGGTGCAGGGTGCCGCCCATCGTGATCGTCTCGTCGTCCGGGTGGGCGTGGACCGCCACCACCCGCAGTCCGGTCAAATCGCGCGGGTTCGCGTTCGGGTCGTTCACCGTCATGGTTCTCAGTTCAGCCTCTCCGTGGTCGGCTCGGTCTCGTCGATGCGCCAGCCCGGCACCGTGGGGATGCCCGCGGGCCAGTCCGCCAGCTCGGCGGTCGGCCCTGTGATGCCGTGGCCGAGGACCTGCAGGCGCGTCTCGTCGAGCAAGCCCACGCTCAGGTGCTCGAGTTCCTCCAGCGACCGCAGCCGTGCGCGCAGCTGGTCGCCGCTCAGACCCCCGGCCAGTGCCTCGTCGAGCATCTCCTGGGTGTAGGAGGTGCAGTACCCGGACAGATTACTCCCGCGCGGGTCCTCCGGGTCCCGCCCGCAGCCGTAGTAGCCGGCCGCTGTGGCGGTGCCGGGGCTCTCCACGCCCCAGGCGATGACGGCATCGACGGTGCCCTGGGGCAGCCGGTCGGTGGTCAGGGTCGCCATGTCGGTGGCGGTGACCTCGGCGTGCACGCCCTTGGCTCGCAGCAGGTCGACGATCACGCGGGCGGCCGCCGAGGCCTGCCGGTCGGCGGGGTCGGCGCCGATGCGCACGGGGCGCTCGGCGGTGGCCGCCGCCCGCAGGCGCTCGGGCTCGCGCGCGGCGGTCGGGTTTTCGGGCACGCGCACGTCGACGCTGCGCCCGGCGGTCAGGCGGGCGACGGTGGGCGTGTCGATCTGGGCGGCCAGCTCGCCGCGCACCGCGGCCTCGGCCAGGATCGGCGAGGCGGTGTTCATCGTCATGTTCAGCCGCCGCCCGGTGGCCTTCTTCTCGGTCTGGGTGCCGGCGACCAGGCCCAGTGTCTGGGTGGTCGTCTCGGCCGGGGTGAGGTCCATGAAGGCGACCTGGCCGGTGCGCAGCTGGTCGCTGGCCTCGGCGGTACCGCTGACGGGGCGGAAGGTCACCAGGTCGATCGCGGCGGGGTCCTCGCCCCAGAAGCGGTCGTTGCGCTGCAGCTCGATGGTGCCGCGGGCCTGGTCCAGGTCGCGCATGAGGTAGCGGCCGGCCGACGCCGGGATGCCCTCGGCCAGCGCCTTATCGAAGGGCCGCCCGCGCAGCAGGTGGGCGGGCAGCAGGTCAGAGAAGAGCTCGCGCCAGTGGGCGTTGGGCCGGGAGAAGTCGACGTCGACGGTGCGCCCGCCGCCGGTGACGCGCACGGCGGAGACGGTGTCGTAGGCGCCGCGACCGAGCACGCCCGGGGTGGCGGTGATCCCGTGCCACAGGTACTCGAAGTCGCCGCCGGAGACCGGGGTGCCGTCGGACCACTGGGCGGCCGCGGCGATGACGTAGCGCACCGTCTGAGCGGCGCCGGCGGCCGGGGGGACCTCCTCGGCGGAGACCAGCAGGTCGGTGTTGAGCTCGCCGTCGTTGAAGGCGGAGGGCAGCACAAGGCCGGCGATGTCGTCGACGGTGGCCGAGGAGTCGGCCAGCAGGTGCGGGTTGACCCCGCCGCGCAGCGGGTCGATGCCGACGGTGACGCGGGTGCGCGCGTCCTCGGGGCTCTTCTTCTCGTCGGCCTTCTGCGTCGTCGAGGTGGTCGTCTCCTCCTCGTCCTCGACGATGGGCGCCGGGCCGGGCGAGGCGGCGCAGGAGGCCAGCAGCGTCGTCGCGGCCAGCACCCCGAGGGCCCCGGCGACGCGGGGGGTGCCGCGCCCCCGGCGGGTCGCGCGGCGGGCGGCGGGGTTGGCGAGTCGACGGTTCACGTCATCCATTTAACCCGATGCCCCCTTTCACAGACATAAGGAGAAGGCGCGCGTCGGAT
>NZ_JASPJZ010000039.1:0-261 GCF_030232385.1 Corynebacterium sp. MSK006 | reverse complement strand
CGCTGTGCAGGTACCACAACGCCGCCAACGACGACGACCCTGACGGGCCGGTCCGTCACGGGCGGGTCGAGCGTGACGGGTTGGATGTCTTCCGGGTGTTGCCCGGTGGAAGGAAGCAGCGGGATGCCACGCCGACTCTGGCGCGTCGGATGATGGCCGAGCACGCCGCCGGCCGCACCACCCAGGCCGCTTAAGCGGCCCGGCTCACCTGGGCTGGCCGGAAGCCCCGCGGACGCGCGGTAGTGCGTGGGAGATCCTCGC
>NZ_JASPJZ010000038.1:0-266 GCF_030232385.1 Corynebacterium sp. MSK006 | reverse complement strand
TTTACCACCAAACTGAACAACCAACGCCGCGCCTGGGGCTTCCGAACACGCGCCTGCCGGACCGCCGGCTCGCATGACGAGGTACGCACGGCCTGCCAAAGGCTCCTCGACGAGTACAACGGGCCGGACACACCCACCCCGCAGACCCGTAGCCTGCAGTTCATCAACTCCAGGACCAAAGGCACCGGGCTGCTCTTCCGGGGTTCGTCGGCGGAGATCGCCGCGCTTCGCCACGCCGCGCACGCGGCGGCGGCGAAGGTAGTCGG
>NZ_JASPJZ010000037.1:0-276 GCF_030232385.1 Corynebacterium sp. MSK006 | reverse complement strand
GGTCTTCGCGGAGGTTTCCGAAAAGTAGGTGCGGGCCACTCGGGCGATCTTCTGGGCGTCCATGGGCAGCACACCTAGGTCGGTGAGTTGGTGTTTGCTCATGCCTCGGGCGGCTTCGGCGAGGTCTATGCCTCTACGGGTGACCGTGATGAGTTGGTCGAGCAGGTTCATGTCCCCCAGCATGACCGGCCCGCCAACAGTGCGCGAGAGCACTATGCCCTGTTTGTGGAGCACCAGGGCTGTTCCACAACCGCATTCACGGGCCGGCGCACGGGG
>NZ_JASPJZ010000036.1:0-345 GCF_030232385.1 Corynebacterium sp. MSK006 | reverse complement strand
GTCACTGATGAGGATGACGACGACGACGGTTACACCGACAAGGAGGAGAAGGAGAAGGGTTCTGATCCCAAGGATTCGAACTCGATTCCTGCCACGGTGATTGACCCGGTTGAGGGTGTGGAGATCACCAACGGTGATCAGACTGTCGTCGAGGGTAACCCGATCGAGGACGTCACGATCACGCCGGCCGACAAGGACGCGAAGGTCACTGTCGATGAGAAGGATCTGCCGAAGGGCGTTGACTTCGATCCTGAGTCCAACAAGATTTCCGGTACTCCGGAGATCGATGACTGGGACAAGGACGAAGAGGAGCGTGACTTCGAGATCTCGGTGACCGTCGAGAAC
>NZ_JASPJZ010000035.1:0-507 GCF_030232385.1 Corynebacterium sp. MSK006 | reverse complement strand
TCGGCGGTGTACTTAAGCCCCACTGAATTGTCGGCGCAGGACCACTCGACCAGTGAGCTATTACGCACTCTTTCAAGGATGGCTGCTTCTAAGCCAACCTCCTGGCTGTCTTCGCGATCCCACATCCTTTTCCACTGAGCACACCCTTAGGGGCCTTAACCGGCGATCTGGGCTGTTTCCCTCTCGACCAATGGAGCTTATCCCCCACGGTCTCACTGCCAAAGACCACATAACCGGCATTCGGAGTTTGGCTGATGTTGCTAAGACGATAATCCCGCTCAACCAACCAGTCGCTCTACCTCCGGCACGCTACACTTTGACGCTGCACCTAAATGCATTTCGGGGAGAACCAGCTATCACGGAGTTTGATTGGCCTTTCACCCCTACCCACAACTCATCCCCTCAGTTTTCAACCTAAGTGGGTGCGCGCCTCCACGACGTCTTACCGTCGCTTCACACTGGCCATGGGTAGATCACCCCGCTTCGGGTCCAGGACACGCCACTAAA
>NZ_JASPJZ010000034.1:0-3202 GCF_030232385.1 Corynebacterium sp. MSK006 | reverse complement strand
GTGCCCGCGCGCCCGGCGCCGCCGCCCCTGGTTCGGCTGCTCCGGCGGCTCCTCCGGCGCCTGCCGCTCCGGCAGCCCCCGCTGCCTCTTCGGCCCCCGCCGCACCGGGCGTGAGCGCGCCGGGTGCCGCGGTCCCGTCGGCTACTGCTCCGGGCGCTGCAGCTCCTGGCGCCAGCGCCCCGGGCACAAGTGCTCCCGGCGCCGCCGCTCCGGGGGCGAGTGCCCCTGCGACCCCGGCAGCCACGGCTGCTCCGGGTGCCGCTGCCCCTGGTGCCGCGGCTCCTGGCGTCGCCGCCTCTGGTTCCGCCGTTCCGGGAGCCGCTGTCCCTGGTGCGAGCGCCCCGGGTGCTCAGGCTCCCGCTGCCCCCGGCGCCGCCGCTCCTGGCGCTCCCGCCGCCAGCGCACCCGGTCCCGGCGCACCGGCTCCCTGGGTCTCGGCCGCGGCCGCTACCACCGGGGCCGCCGCAACCGCCGCGACGGCGGCGGATACCGCCGAGGGTGAGCAACGGGACGTCGGCAAGCGGAAGTTCGCGCTGCCGCGCTGGGCCAAGTGGGCCGGCACCGTCGTCGGGCTCGCCGTCGTCTTCGGCCTCGTCGTGCTCTTCGCGCGCTGGCTCGTCGGCACCGGACCCGTCGCCGACTTCATCGAGCGCTACCCCGGCCGTGCGCCGACGCCCGAGTCCACGCCCGTCGGCTTCCCGGCGTGGCTGAACTGGGCGCACTTCTTCAACATCTTCTTCATGGCGCTCATCGTGCGCACCGGCGTGCAGATCCGCAGCGAGCGGCGCGCGCCGGCCTACTGGACGCCGCACTGGGACCACAAACGCAAGATCTCGATCACCCTGTGGCTGCACCTGTGCGTGGACCTGGCGTGGATCCTCAACGGGGTCGTCTTCATCGTCCTGCTGTTCACCACCGGCCAGTGGATGCGCATCGTGCCCACCAGCTGGGAGGTTCTGCCCAACGCGGTCTCCGCGGGGCTGCAGTACCTCACGCTGGACTGGCCCACCGAGCACGCCTGGGTGCACTACAACGGCCTGCAGCAGATCTTCTACTTCCTGACCGTCTTCGTCGCCGCGCCGCTGGCCATCGCCACCGGCTTCCGGATGAGCGGCTGGTGGTCGATGAGGTGGAAGCGCGCCTCGAAGATCTACCCGCTGACCGTCGCGCGCGCCGTGCACTTCCCGGTGATGATCTACTTCTGCGTGTTCACCGTCGTGCACGTCGGCCTGGTGCTGACCACCGGTGTCATCGCCAACCTCAACGGGATGTTCGCCGCCCAGGACTCCACGGGCTGGCTCGGCCCGGTGCTCTTCGTCGTCGCGATGCTCGTGACCGCCGGCGCGACCCTGGCCGCCCGGCCGATGCTGCTGGCGCCCGCCGCCCGGCTGATGGGGCGGGTGACCGCGCGCTGAGTGGGGGTCTGCCTCGGCCTGGCGCTCCGACCCAGCAAGGCCCCGTATAGCAAGGGCGTTTCCCGCCCCAGCAAGGCGTCCGCTTGCTATGTAGGGCCTTGCTGGGCTCAGCACCACGCCGGGCGGATGAGCCCCGGCACCGCGCGCACCGGTCCTCCGGAGACCCCCGGAAACGCCGGAAACCGCCCGGGATCAACCGGGGCGGTTTCCTTATGTGGCTGCGGCCGCGCGGGCGCAGCCGGGCTGTACGGACTAGCGCCAGCCCATCGTCATCAGCAGGCCGACGATGAACAGCCCGAAGCCGATGGCGAAGTTCCACGGGCCCAGCTCGGCCATGAACGGGATGCTCGGCCCGGCCAGGTAGTTGACCACCAGCCAGGCCAGGCCGAGCAGCATCAGCGCGAACATGATGGTCTTGTACCAGACCGGGGTGCCGCCGGTGTTGATCTTCACCGGGGTACGGTTCGCGTTCGCGCCGCCCGTGGAGGGCGCCAGCGGCTGGCTCTTCGTGATCTTCGCCTTGGGCATTGCCGGGTCACCTCATGCATGGAACGTCGGTAAGGGGATCTTGACCCGCACAGTCTAGCAGCAGCGCCGCCCCAGGCCACGTCGGCGGCGCGGCGGCTACCCGGCGCAAGCCCGCCCTGCCACCCGGCGCAAGCCCGTCCCACCGCCCCGGAGCCCCGCACGCGAAACGGCCGGCGACGCCCCGAAGACGCCACCGGCCGCTCCGCCCTCGGCCGACAACCCGGCCGGCCGCACCCCCGCGCTTAAGGCAGCAGCGCCTCCGGGCGGAAGTCCCAGAGCCGCACCTCGACCGACTGGTCGCGGAGCAGGTCCTCACCGGCGGCCGGGGTGGACACGGCGATCTTGTCCTGGTCGGTCAGCGCGCCCGTGGCCACCGGCTCACCGACGGTCAGCGCGGAGTCCGGCCCCTGCCAGCCCGCCTCGCGCAGCGCGGCGAGCGCCTGCGCGCGGTTCATCCGGGTGATCGAGGGCATCGCGATCAGGCGTCCGTTCGAGATGGTCACGGTCACCGAGGAACCCTCGTCGACCTCGCTGCCCGTTCCCTCGACGGCGAGCACGCGGTTCTCCGGCTCGTGGGAGTCGATGTAGTTCGGCTCCAGGCGCAGGCCCATCGACTCCAGGGTGGAGCGGGCCTCGTCGAGCGAGAGCCCCTTCACGTCCGGCACGCGCACCTGCTTCTTGCCGGTCGAGACGGTCACGGCGATCTCGGTGCCCTTGGAGATCTGGCTGCCGGCTGCCGGGTTCTGCGAGATGATCTGGCCCGCCGGCACGGAGTCGGACTCCTCCTCCTCGACCTGGCCCTTGAGCGCCAGACCGGCCTTCTCCAGGGTGCGCCGGGCCTCGTCGAGCGTCATCCCGCTCAGGTCCGGAACGTCGGTGATCTCGCGTCCCGAGGACACGATGAGCTCCACCGCCGTGCCGGGCTGCAGCCGCGAACCGGCGCCCGGGTTGGTGCGGATGACCTGCCCGCGCGGCACGTCCGGGCTGGGCTCCTCGTTGACGTCGACGCGCAGGCCGGCCTTCTCGAGGGTCTGCTCGGCGTCGGTGCGCTGCCAGCCGACGACGTCGGGCACCGCCACCGCGGAGCTCGAGGTGCCGCCGCCATCGTCGTCGTTGGCGAAGAAGTCGTAGGCGAACGCGCCGCTGATAGCCAGCACCACCACGGCGAGCGCCGCGGCGACCCAGCGCGGCCAGTTCGACGGGCCGCGCCGGTGCCGCGCGCGGTCGTCGCGGCGCCGCGGCCGGCCTTCGGCCACGGG
>NZ_JASPJZ010000033.1:0-3983 GCF_030232385.1 Corynebacterium sp. MSK006 | reverse complement strand
GGCACCGGGGGCGACGGCGCCCGGAGCGGCCGCGGCGGGCACACCGACCGCCGGTGCCGAGGGAGCAGCCGGCGGCGCAGGAACAGCGGCACCAGGCGCAGCGGCGCCGGGAGCCACGGCCCCGGGCTCGGCCGGAGCGGCCGGCGCCGAGGGAGCGGCAGGAGCCTCCGGGGCCGCAGGAGCCGCCGGGGCAGACGGCACGGCGGAACCGGGGGCGGCGACCCCCGGGGCGACCGCACCGGGGGCCTGCGCCTGGGGCGGGATCGCCTCGTCGTCCGTGGTCCGCGGCTCGCTGCCGCGCGACGGGTCGGAGGGCGAAGACATGGCGCCTGCTTTCTGGGATCGGGGTGCACTCGGGAAAGGGACGCCGGCGCAGATCCCGCGGCCACCGCGCCGCGGAGCGGCTGCGGTGGCCCGGGCCAGGACCTTCATGCCGGGCGTCCCGGTTAACCGCAAGGATAATAGGACGCGTACGCAGGGCCGAACCGCGCCTGCGGATTCATTCGCCCACGACCACGCCCCGACCACGCCCCGACCACCCGCTACCGCCCGCCCGCCTGCAACCGGACCCCACCACCGGCCTCCCACCTGCCCGGTCGACCCCGACGGACAAAGAGACGGGAATATCCCGGACTTCCCCTGGGTTACACCGGAATGTATGCTAAAAGACCCAGTGGTCTGATGAGTATAGACAGAGCAGTACAGAAAGTGTGACGGGTAAGCCCGCACACACCGCCACAACCACCAGAACCAACCGCGCGGGACTTCCGGGCCCCGTGGACAACTAACCAAGACCTTCGACGGGAGCCTCATCCATGAGCGAGAAAGAGACGGCGCGCGCCACAGACGCCGCGCCTGTGCGCGGCGACGGAACGGACGCGGCGTCGGCAAGCGACAACGGCAACCAGCGCAAGGGGCGCCTGCCCGGCTGGGCCACGGGCTTCGGCGCGCAGGTCATCGCGGGCCTGATCGTCGGCCTGATCCTGGGCTTCATCGCCCGCGGCCAGGACGGCGGCTCCGGCGAGGGCTGGCTCTCCGGCCTGCTCACCGGCGTCGGCGCGGCCTACGTCCAGCTGCTGAAGCTGATGGTGCCGCCGCTGGTGGTCGCCGCCGTGATCACCTCCGTGGCCAACCTGCGCAAGGTCACCGGTGCGGCGCGCCTGGCCGTGAGCACGCTCATCTGGTTCGCGGTGACCTCGTTCCTGTCGGTGGTCCTCGGCGGCATCCTCGTCGCGCTCGTGCTCAAGCCGGGCGTGGGCACCTCCGTGGACGCCGCCTCGGCCGCCGAGCCGGAGAACACCGGCAGCTGGACGGCGTTCCTGCAGGGCATCGTGCCCGAGAACATCTTCGGCCTGCACGCCGGCATGAGCCACGGCGAGCCCACCTTAAGCTTCTCCGTGCTGCAGCTGCTGGTGGTCTCGCTGGCCATCGGCATCGCCGCGGTCAAGACCGGGCGGGCCGCCGAGCCGTTCCTGAACTTCATGGAGTCCTTCCTGGAGATCATCCAGAAGATGCTGTGGTGGATCATCCGCCTGGCCCCGATCGGCACCGCCGCGCTGATCGGCAAGGCCGTCTCCACCTACGGCTGGGACGCGCTCGGCTCGCTGGGCAAGTTCGTCATCGCCATCTACGTCGGCCTGGCCATCGTCATCGGCGTGATCTACCCGGCCGTGCTGGCCTTCAACAAGATCCCGGTCGCCGGCTTCTTCCGCCGCGTGTGGCCCGTGACCAGCCTCGGCTTCATCACGCGCTCCTCGATGGGCGTAATGCCCGTGACCCAGCGTGTGACCGAGCGGCGCATGGGCGTGCCCACCGAGTACGCCTCCTTCGCGATCCCGCTGGGCGCGACGACCAAGATGGACGGCTGCGCCGCGGTCTACCCTGCCATCGCCGCGATCTTCGTCGCGCAGTTCTACGGCATCGACCTGAACATGACGCACTACCTGCTGATCATCTTCGTCTCCGTGATCGGCTCGGCGGCCACGGCCGGCACCACCGGCGCGACCGTCATGCTCACCCTGACGCTGTCCACCCTGGGCCTGCCGCTGGCCGGCGTGGGCCTGCTGCTGTCGATCGAGCCGATCATCGACATGGGCCGCACCGCCGTCAACGTCACCGGCCAGTCCGTGGTCGCCACGATCGTGGCCAAGCGCTCCGGCATCTGGTCGAAGCAGACCTTCGAGGCGGGTGCCGACGGCGAGGTCGAGCACTCCCCGACCATGGCCGAGGTCGCCCCGCAGGCCGTGCGCGCCTGAGTTCTGTGCAGTTGAAGCCCCGGGTCGGTGACCCGGGGCTTTTTCGTGCTTGACGACGCCGCGTCAGTCCAGCACGGAGGTTCCCTCCGGCGTGGAGCGGTGCACGCGGTGGCCGTGGGCGAATATCGTCGGGTAGGCGGCCTCAACCAGGGCGCGGTCCATGCCGTCGGCGTCGTCGGCCACCAGGCCGGCCACGAGGTCGACGCCGTGGTCGAAGAGTGCGGGGGCCAGCGGGGCGGAGGGGCCGATGACGGCGCAGTAGGACTCGGCGGCCAGCTCGATCAGGCGCGGGGCGGAGCCGTTGATGAACGAGGAGCCGGAGATGAAGACCATCTCGCAGCGCGGCACGATGAACTCGGCGGCCGGGGGCAGCTCGTCGAGGCCCTCGGGGATCTCGAGCATGTGGAAGTCGCTGGCCGAGTCGAGCGCCGACGGCGCGCCCGGGTGGTGACCGATGACGGCGACGGTCTTGCCGGCGATGACATCGCGGAAGGGATCGAAGACCTGGCCCCACTCGGCCTGCCCGCCGCCCGCACCCGCGGTGGGCACGAAGCGGTTGGCCCTGGCGGTCCCGGCGTGGGAGTACCAGGCGTTGATGGCGGCGACGGCCAGGGCACGCTCGGCGGAAGTCCCCGCGCCGATGAGGTCGGTCGCGACCTCGCGCAGGTTCCTCCCGGTCAGCCCGGCGGCGGCCGGCGCGTCGAGCGGGTCGGTGGGGGCCACGCGCGCCATGGCGGCGTCCCAGGCACGCAGGCCCGGGCCGCCGCAGTAGGCGATGCCGATGGAGGCCACCCCGTCCAGGGAGGCGGTCACGCGCGCCCACAGGCCGGTGGTGGAGGCGGACTCCACGGTGGCGGTCTGCGGGATCGCCTCGATCAACTCGCGGTAGAGGGGCTGCAGGGCCATCTCGCACTCTCCTTTCGGTCCCGGTCCCCTCCCCCTCCCCCGGCTCCGGGCCGGCGTCGGAGCGGGCCGGCACGGGTGCCGCGGGGCTCCGGGGCGTCTCGGGGGTCCCCGTGTGCCCGGGGTCTCTGAACGCCTCGGAGCCTTGCGAGGCGCCGCGGGGTCCGGTGGGGGACCGGTTGTGTAGCGACCAGGCGGTCGACGTTGGAACACCACCGATGATAGCCGCGCTTCACCGGGTGGGGAGCCGAGTTATCCACAGGGTGTGGAGGACTCTGTGGAAGTTGTGACGAAAGCGCGTCTTTCCACAGCGGTGGATGGGGACGAGGGAAAGCGTCCACCTGCTCCACAATGCGAACAAAAGTTCGTTTCGCTGGGGTTTCCGCGCAGTCCACAGGGTTTTCCACAGTTGTGGATCTTCGGGGTATTCGGGAAATTACAAAACTGTAGTTATCCACAGTGTGGATAAGCCTGTGGATGGTGGTGAAAGAAAAAGTCACGGTGTGTGGACTGTGGACGACACGCCGCAGTCTTCCCCATCCCCCAGGTCGCAGACCTGCCGTCGTGGACCGTGATTCCCACCCCGTGGTCACCCCCGGACCGGCGCGCAGGTGAACCCCGCGTTGTCCGATCTCCCCCGTGCCCCCGGGCTTCGGGGGCGCTTTCACCCGCAGGATGCCACAGGGCCCCGGGACACGCAGCGCAAGCGCGGTGAATCTCTCTCAGGTGACCACTGTGGTGGTCACCGCATTCCCGGGGCTCTCCCCTCCCCCGGCGCGCCCCTCCCCCGGCGCGCCCCTCCCCCGGCGCGCCCCTCCCCCGGCG
>NZ_JASPJZ010000032.1:0-4362 GCF_030232385.1 Corynebacterium sp. MSK006 | reverse complement strand
CTAAGCCCGCCTACGCTGATGGTACTGCACTCGGGAGGGTGTGGGAGAGTAAGTCACCGCCGACACCACAACTCAAATATGAAATAGGGAGCGTCCGTCATCGAAGCAATTCGATGAGGGGCGCTCCTTTTTGCGTCTGCACCCCTTTTACTTCAGACCATTCAGGCTATTCAGGCGGCTTTTCCGCCGGCGCTAAATGGCAGATGGAAAAGGGGAGGAGCCGCGCAATCCGCGTCCCCTCCCGTGCGCTCAGCGCGACTCACAAAGACGAATCACATCTCCGCGAGGTCCACGGCCTTCAGCCGCTTCACGGCCTCGCGCAGCGTCTTCTCCTTACGGCAGAAGGCGAAGCGCACCAGGCGTTGCCACGGTTCCTGGTCCGCGCAGAAGACCTGGACGGGGATGGCGGCCACGCCGGCCTTCTCCGGTAGGGCCAGACAGAACTCCACGCCGTCGTCCTCATATGCGTCCGGCAGCTCGGCGATGAGGAAGTAGGTGCCGTGGCTGTCGTGGACGCGGAAGCCGGCCTCCTGAAGCCCCTCGGCGAGCAACGTACGGCGCCGGCCCAGCGACTCCACCTGCTTGCGCACCCACGCATCCTCGTTGTCGAGGGCGTAGGCCACGGCCGGCTGGAACGGGGTGGCGCCGACGAAGGTCAGGAACTGCTTGGCCTTGTGCACGCCGTCGAGCAGCGGGGCAGGGGCCATCGCCCAACCGGTCTTCCACCCGGTGGCGCTGAACGTCTTCGCCGCCGAGGAGACGGTCACCGTCCGCTCGCGCATCCCGTCCTCCAACGCCAGGGGGCGGTGCGCGCGAGCGTCGTAAAGCAGGTGCTCGTAGACCTCGTCGGAGAGCGCCAGCAGATCGTGGCGCACGCACACCCGTGCCACACCCGCAAGATCCAGCTGCGCGCCGGTGGGGTTGTGCGGGGAGTTGACGATGACCATCGCCGTGCGCTCGGTGACCGCGGCCTCGAGCGCCTCCTCGTCGACGCGCCAGGACGCTCCCTCGGCGACCATCGGCACCGAGACCCGGGTCGCCCCGGCCAGCGCGACGGCCGCGCCGTAGGCGTCGTAGGAGGGGGCGAGCACGATGACCTCGCTGCCCGGCTCCACCAGGCCCAGCACGCTCGCGGCGATGGCCTCGGTGGCTCCGACGGTGACGAGCACCTCGGTGTCCGGGTCGAATCTCTGGCCGTAGTCGCGGTCACGCTGGGCGGCGATCGCGCGGCGCAGGGAGGCGACACCCCGGCCGGGGGCGTACTGGTTGTTGCCCTCGGCGATCTCGCGCTGGGCGCGCTCGAGCATCGCGGCCGGCCCGCCGGTGTCCGGGAAGCCCTGCCCGAGGTTCACCGCCTCATACTCGACCGCCTTGGCGGTCATGGTGGCGAAGACGGTCTCTGCGAAGGGACGCAGGCGCTCGACGGTCACGGAAGCCTCCTCACAGGCTCGGCGGACGTTTGCCGGGCATGTTACCCGCGTCGCACTGCGCTCCCGCCGGGCCCACCCCGGCCTGGCCCCGAAACCCCCGAGACCCCCGCCGCGCTCTAGTCCAGGACGAGGAGGTTCAGCTTCGTCTTCTTGACGTCCTCGAGGAGCTTGCGGTTCTTCTCCAGCTTCTCCCACAGCTCGTGCGGGATGGCCTTGCGCGCGGCCTCGATGACGTCGGTGTCCGGGGTGCCCCAGGCGACAGGCATCGGCGTGATCTCGTCCCAGGTGTCCTGGGAGCGCGCGCTGCGCCGGCCGCTGACGGCCACCGAGGGCACCTGCGTGCCGCGCTTGCGGTGGTGTCCGTCGATGGCGCTGACCGGGCGCAGCGCGAGCGCCCAGCGCGGCGGCCGGGTCTGGTCGACGTTGACGTTGACCAGGGCCAGCAGGTCCACGGTGCGCGGTTTGACCTCGGCGATGACGGCCGGGACCAGCGGGTAGTTGTCGTAGAGCTGCTGGGCGCTGCCGACCGCGCGCGGGGCGGCCACGCCCACGGCCACGGCCACGACGGTCACGGTGGCGCACAGCACGGGCACGATCACGCGCCACGGCCCGGACGGGTCGAGAACCAGGAAGCACAGCACGCCGACGATCAGCGCGATGACGCCCATCACGATCGCGCTGGAGCGCAGCCGGCGGGTGTCGCGCAGCATCTCATTGTGGGCCTTGGCCCACGCCTCGTCGACGTCGAACCGGAAGTTCTGCATCTGGCTTTACCTCTCCTCGTCGTGCGTGCCCGCGCCGCGCTGCGCGCCGTCGGCGCCCTCCGGGATGCCGGAAATCTCCCCGCCGGCCGCGGTGAGGTCCGCGGCGTCGATGATGCGGTAGGCGTAGCCCTGCTCGGCGAGGAAGCGCTGGCGGTGCGCGGCGTACTCGGAGTCCAGGGTATCGCGGGTGACCACGGTGTAGAAGTGGGCCTCACCACCGCCGGCCTTGGGGCGCAGCAGCCGGCCGAGGCGCTGGGCCTCCTCCTGGCGCGAGCCGAAGGTGCCCGAGACCTGCACGGCCACGGCGGCCTCGGGCAGGTCGACGGAGAAGTTGGCCACCTTGGAGACGACCAGGGTGGAGATCTTCCCGGCCCGGAAGTCCGCGAAGGCCTGCTCGCGGCGCCTGTTGCTCGTCTTGCCGTCGACCAGGGGCAGGCCCAGGCGCCCCGCGATCTCCTCGAGCTGGTCGAGGTAGGCGCCGATGATCAGCGTGGGCCTACCGGCGTGCCGGGCGAGGATCTTCTCGACGACGCGCACCTTCGCCGGCGCGCAGGCGGCCAGCCGGTAGCGCTCGCGCGACTCGGCGGTGGCGTAGGCCATGCGGCCGACCTCGTCGAGGGTGACGCGCACCTCGGTGCACTCGGCGGTGGCGATGTAGCCGGCCGCCTCGAGCTCCTTCCAGGGGGCGTCGTAGCGCTTCGGGCCGATCAGGGAGAACACGTCACTCTCCCGGTGGTCCTCGCGCACCAGGGTGGCCGTCAGCCCCAGGCGGCGCCGCGACTGCAGGTCGCTGGTCAGCCGGAAGACGGGGGCGGGCAGGAGGTGCACCTCGTCGTAGATGATCAAGCCCCAGTCTCGGGAGTCGAAGAGCTCGAGGGCCCGGTACTCGCCCTTCGTCTTGCGGGTGACCACCTGGTAGGTGGCGATGGTCACCGGGCGGATCTCCTTCTTCTCCCCGGAGTACTCGCCGATCTCGTTGTCGGTCAGCGTGGTGCGGCGCAGCAGCTCGGCGCGCCACTGGCGCGCGGAGACGGTGTTGGTCACCAGGATCAGCGTGGTCGCCTTGGCCCGTGCCATGGCGGCGGCGCCGACGATGGTCTTGCCCGCCCCGCACGGCAGCACGACGACGCCGGAGCCGCCCTCGAAGAAGGAGTCGGTGGCCCAGCGCTGGTAGTCGCGCAGGCGCCAGCCGTCCCCGGCACCCGCGCCGTCGCCGGCGTCGGCGCCGCCCCCGCCGGCGTCGTCAGCATCAGCGTCCGCACCCTCGGCGCCGACGGCCGTCAGCTCGATCGGGTGTGCCTCGCCGTCGACGTAGCCTGCCAGGTCCTCGGCCGGCCAGCCGATCTTCGTCAGCTCCTGCTTGAGCCGCCCGCGCTCCGAGGGGTGCACCACCACCGTGCCCGGGTCGAGCCGCTCGCCGAGCATCGGGCGGATCTTCTTGTGCCGCACTATCTCCTCGAGCACCGCCGGCTCCTCGGTGTCCAGCGTCAGCCCGTGCGCGGGGTTCTTCTGCAGGCGCACCCGCCCGTAGCGAGCCATCGTCTCGGCGACGTCGATGAGCAGCGCCTGCGGCACCGGGAAGCGGGAGTAGCGCTCGAGGACGTCGACGGCCTGCTCGGCGTCGTGCCCGGCGGCGCGCGCGTTCCACAGCGCCAGCGGGGTGATGCGGTAGGTGTGCACGTGCTCGGGCGCGCGCTCCAGCTCCGCGAAGGGCGACAGCGCCGCGCGCGCCTCGTCCGCGGCCGGGTGCGCCGTCTCCAGCAGGACGGTCTTGTCCGACTGCACGATCAACGGTCCGTCGCCGAGCCCCACCGTGGCACCACGCTCCTTGTCCTCTTGGTCTGTACGGGCAGGCTAGCAGCCCGCTCTAGGCGTCATCGACGCCGGTGACCCGGTGCAGGGCGAAGCGCAGCACCGCGTCGCCGGCCGCCGGCTCGACGGCGTAGACCTGCCCGCCCGCCACGCGCAGCGGGCGCAGCCGGCGCGGGTTGGCCCGCCCGTGCTTGTCCACCAGCCCGACGGTGACGGTGCGCCCGGCGCGTGCGGCCGTCTTCAGCGCGGTGACCGGGTCGACTCGATTGCCGACGTCGCGCCCCTCGCCCTCGGCGCCACCCGCCCCGTGGGCGCCGGCGGCGCCTGCGGCGCCGGCGGCGCCTGCGGCGCCGGTG
>NZ_JASPJZ010000031.1:2671-4669 GCF_030232385.1 Corynebacterium sp. MSK006 | reverse complement strand
TAGGCGGGCTTAGCTTCCGGGTTCGGAATGGGACCGGGCGTTTCCCCACCACTATAACCACCGACACGACCAAAACCGGCGGGCCAAAATAACAGTGACCCGTGTGGCGTGTCAGATACCGGAGAGTGGGACGCGAACAACAACGAATCCTTCAGTTGTTGTGTTTGTGTTTGTTCGGCGGATTAGTACCGGTCACCTTACACACCTCACGATGCTTCCAGATCCGGCCTATCAACCCCGTCATCTACAGGGAACCTCAAACGAAACCTCATCTTGGAACAGGCTTCCCGCTTAGATGCTTTCAGCGGTTATCCTTCCCGTACGTAGCCAACCAGCCATGCCCCGGGCGGGACAACTGGCACACCAGAGGTACGTCCGTCCCGGTCCTCTCGTACTAGGGACAGCCTTCCATCAAGTTTCCACGCGCGCGGCGGATAGAGACCGAACTGTCTCACGACGTTCTAAACCCAGCTCGCGTGCCGCTTTAATGGGCGAACAGCCCAACCCTTGGGACCTGCTCCAGCCCCAGGATGCGACGAGCCGACATCGAGGTGCCAAACCATCCCGTCGATATGGACTCTTGGGGAAGATCAGCCTGTTATCCCCGGGGTACCTTTTATCCGTTGAGCGACACCACATCCACAAGTAGGTGCCGGATCACTAGTCCCGACTTTCGTCCCTGCTCGAGAAGTCCCTCTCGCAGTCAAGCTCCCTTGTGCACTTACACTCTAAAACCTGGTTACCGACCAGGCTGAGGGAACCTTTGGGCGCCTCCGTTACCATTTAGGAGGCAACCGCCCCAGTTAAACTACCCACCAGGCACTGTCCCCGACCCAGATCATGGGCCAAGGTTCAAGGTGGCCAACCCGGTCAGAGTGGTATTTCACATCACGACTCCCCGACACCTGGCGATGCCGGATCCAAATCTCCCACCTATTCTACACAAACCGGACCGGACACCAATGCCAAGCTATAGTGAAGGTCCCGGGGTCTTTTCGTCCTGCCGCGCGTAACGAGCATCTTTACTCGTAGTGCAATTTCACCGGGCCTGTAGTTGAGACAGCAGGGAAGTCGTTACGCCATTCGTGCAGGTCGGAACTTACCCGACAAGGAATTTCGCTACCTTAGGATGGTTATAGTTACCACCGCCGTTTACTGGGGCTTAAATTCTCCGCTTCGACCACCGAAGTGGCCTAACAGGTCCTCTTAACCTTCCAGCACCGGGCAGGCGTCAGTCCGTATACATCAACGCAAAAGTCTTCGCACGGACCTGTGTTTTTAGTAAACAGTCGCTTCCCTCTTGTCACTGCGGCCACACCAAAAGTGTGGCCCCCCTTCTCCCGAAGTTACGGGGGCAATTTGCCGAATTCCTTAACTACAGTTCACCCGAACGCCTTAGTATCCTCTACCTGACCACCAGTGTCGGTTTAGGGTACGGGCCGAATGTGCACTCGCTAGAGGCTTTTCTCGGCAGCATGAGCACACCACCATCAACACAAAAAGTGTCTACGCTTCACGGCCCAAGGTCACCCTCCGGCGGGATTTACCTCACCGAAGCCTCTCACCGCTTACACCGCGCAATCCAACAACACGGCGTGGCTGCCCTCCTGCGTCACCCCATCACTTGGCTACTACGGATCAGGCCCCACGCGACCGATACCACGCCACAACACCCGAAGGCGAAGTGGACAAAAAGGCACCGACCGGATGGTTAGTATCCCCGGCTCACCACTGGGCGCGCACACTCGGGTACGGGAATATCAACCCGTTTACCATCGACTACGCCTGTCGGCCTCGCCTTAGGTCCCGACTCACCCTGGGAAGACGAACTTGACCCAGGAACCCTTGGTCATCCGGCGGGCAGGATTCTCACCTGCCAGATTCGTTACTCATGCCTGCATTCTCACTCGCACACACTCCACACCAGGGTCACCCCGACGCTTCACCACGTGCACGACGCTCCCCTACCCAAACAAACAAACGCTTGCTTGCCGCGGT
>NZ_JASPJZ010000031.1:0-2571 GCF_030232385.1 Corynebacterium sp. MSK006 | reverse complement strand
CGGGTTAACCTCGCGACGTGCCGCTGACTCGCAGGCTCATTCTTCAAAAGGCACGCCATCACCCCCTAGAGGGCTCTGACGGCTTGACAGCGCACGGTTTCAGGAACTATTTCACTCCCCTCCCGGGGTACTTTTCACCATTCCCTCACGGTACTATCCACTATCGGTCACACTGGGTATTCAGGCTTACCGGGTGGTCCCGGCAGATTCACAGCAGATTCCACGAGCCCGCTGCTACTCGGGCAATAAAAACAAGACAGAGCGCATGGCATTCACGTACAGGACTCTCACCTACTCCGGTCGACCATTCCAAGCCAGTTCCGCTTACCACACACGTTCCATCCGCCGGCAGTTGCCACACCGACACGTCTTTAGCCCACAACCCCTGACACGCAACCCCGGCAACGGTCACACACGCGACAGGTTTAGCCAAAAATCCACTTTCGTTCGCCACTACTCACGGAATCACAATTGTTTTCTTCTCCAACGGGTACTGAGATGTTTCACTTCCCCGCCTTACCTCCCAACCGGCTATACATTCACCGGCAGGTGACCGCCAACAACGACGGCCGGGTTTCCCCATTCGGACATCCTCGGATCAACGCTTAGTTGACAACTCCCCGAGGCTTAACGCAGCCTCACACGTCCTTCATCGGCCCAGCATGCCAAGGCATCCACCGTGCGCCACTAGACAAACACGAATCGAATAACCAAAAAGGCAAAAAATTCGAACAACAACAAGAAAAACAAGATGCTCGCGTCCACTCTCCAGTTCTCACACACCACACACAATGACAACCAGGCATCAGGACCACTCGTCCCGACCGGCGTCACCGTGCCGCACACGAACCACCAACACCACAGCCATGCTCTGGTGTGTGCGGTGTCGTGCCAGACACCCGACAGCGCGCTGACGTACCACCCACCCCGAACCGGACAGGACGGGTCTTTGTGGTGGCCCCTGAATCTGTGACCGTTGCCCGCCGCCAACGTGGCGTGCGTCCACCCGGATTTGAGAGAAAAATAAGAAAAACTCCTTAGAAAGGAGGTGATCCAGCCGCACCTTCCGGTACGGCTACCTTGTTACGACTTCGTCCCAATCGCCGATCCCACCTTCGACCACTCCCCCCACAAGGGTTGGGCCGTGGGCTTCGGGTGTTACCGACTTTCATGACGTGACGGGCGGTGTGTACAAGGCCCGGGAACGTATTCACCGCAGCACTGCTGATCTGCGATTACTAGCGACTCCGACTTCATGGGGTCGAGTTGCAGACCCCAATCCGAACTGAGGCCGGCTTTAAAAGGATTAGCTCCACCTCACGGTATCGCAACCTGTTGTACCGACCATTGTAGCATGTGTGAAGCCCTGGACATAAGGGGCATGATGATTTGACGTCATCCCCACCTTCCTCCGAGTTCACCCCGGCAGTCTCCCGTGAGTCCCCACCACAACGTGCTGGCAACACAGGACAAGGGTTGCGCTCGTTGCGGGACTTAACCCAACATCTCACGACACGAGCTGACGACAACCATGCACCACCTGTACACCGACCACAAAGGGAAACCCCGTCTCCGAGGCGATCCAGTGTATGTCAAACCCAGGTAAGGTTCTTCGCGTTGCATCGAATTAATCCACATGCTCCGCCGCTTGTGCGGGCCCCCGTCAATTCCTTTGAGTTTTAGCCTTGCGGCCGTACTCCCCAGGCGGGGCGCTTAAAACGTTAGCTACGGCACAAAACCCGTGGAAGGGTCTCACACCTAGCGCCCACCGTTGACAGCATGGACTACCAGGGTATCTAATCCTGTTCGCTACCCATGCTTTCGCTCCTCAGCGTCAGTAACTGCCCAGTAACCTGCCTTCGCCATCGGTGTTCCTCCTGATATCTGCGCATTCCACCGCTACACCAGGAATTCCAGTTACCCCTGCAGTACTCAAGTTATGCCCGTATCGCCTGCACGCCCGGAGTTGAGCCCCGGAATTTCACAGACGACGCGACAAACCACCTACGAGCCCTTTACGCCCAGTAAATCCGGACAACGCTCGCACCCTACGTATTACCGCGGCTGCTGGCACGTAGTTAGCCGGTGCTTCTTCTACCGCTACCGTCACCAAAGGCTTCGTCACGGTCGAAAGAGGTTTACAACCCGAAGGCCGTCATCCCCCACGCGGCGTCGCTGCATCAGGCTTGCGCCCATTGTGCAATATTCCCCACTGCTGCCTCCCGTAGGAGTCTGGGCCGTATCTCAGTCCCAATGTGACCGTACACCCTCTCAGGCCGGCTACCCGTCGCCGCCTTGGTAGGCCATTACCCCACCAACAAGCTGATAGGCCGCGAGCTCATCCCCAACCGCTACAAACGCTTTCCACCACACCACCTACGATGTGGTCCTATCCAGTATTAGACCCAGTTTCCCAGGCTTATCCCGGAGTTGAGGGCAGATCACCCACGTGTTACTCACCCGTTCGCCACTCGAGTACCAGTGCAAGCACTGGCCTTTCCGTTCGACTTGCATGTGTTAAGCACGCCGCCAGCGTTCATCCTGAGCCAGGATCAAACTCTCCACAAAAAA
>NZ_JASPJZ010000030.1:0-8282 GCF_030232385.1 Corynebacterium sp. MSK006 | reverse complement strand
GGCCGCAGCCGCCGCCCCCGCCGACCAGGCCGGCTCCTCCGGGGCCTCGGCCAGCACCGCCGGCCGCTGGCGCGAGGAGCCCACGGACTCCGCCGCCCGCTCTGAGCCGGCGCAGCCGGCCGCCGCGACCGCGACGGTCTCCCTGCTGCTGCAGGACGGCTCCTCGCGGACCTACCACGTCCACGAGGGCTCCAATATCCTCGGCCGCTCCACCACCGCGGACTTCCGCCTGCCGGACACCGGTGTCTCCCGCGAGCACGCCGAGCTGTCCTGGAACGGCCACGACGCGGTGCTCACCGACCTGAAGTCGACCAACGGCACCACGGTCAACGACACCCCCGTGGACAACTGGCTGCTCGACGACGGCGACGTGATTACGATGGGACATTCCCGAATCGAGGTCAGGATCGTCCGCCCCGGAAACTGAGGCGGCGCGCCCGGGCTTCCCCCGACGTCCGGCGACCGACAGGACCGCGACGCGACCGACAGGAACGCACGGACCGACGAACACAGACTTTCACAGACGGACTGACCCTGACCCGGGTGGCACGCGTGCAGCGCGACCACCGCAAAGGAGGCTCCACACATGGACTCGCTCGTTCTCACGGGCTTCCGCATCGGCCTGCTGGTGCTGTTGTGGCTGTTCATCTTCCTCGCGCTGCGCGCCATGCGGCGTGACACCGCCGCCGTCGCCGGCGGCGCCGCCCGCAACGGCGCGGGCCGCAAGCGCACCCGCGGCTCCCGTGGCCAGGGCCCGCGTGCCCAGGCGCACCGCATCGCGATCGTCGAGGGCCCGCTGAAGGGCTCGCACATGGAGCTGACCGGGGTCAGCGACATCGTCCTCGGCCGGAACAACCAGTGTGACTTCGTCCTCGGCGACGACTTCGCCTCCGGGCGCCACGCGCGCCTGTTCCGGCGCGGCTCGGACTGGTTCATCGAGGACCTGGACTCGCGCAACGGCACCTACGTCGCCGGCGTGCGCATCGATCAGCCCGAGCGGGTGGGCACCGACACGGACATCCGTGTCGGCCGTACGACAGTGAGGTTGGTCCCGTGACCCTGCGACTTAACTACACCGTGGCCTCGGACCGGGGCCTGGTCCGCGGCAACAACGAGGACTCCGCCTACGCCGGTCCGAACCTGCTGGCGCTGGCCGACGGCATGGGCGGCCACGCCGCCGGCGAGGTCGCCTCCTCGGTGATGATCAGCCACCTGGAGGTCCTCGACGCCGACCCGGGCGACAACGACATGCTCGCCCTGCTCGGAGGCGTCGCCGACGACGCCAACCACGCCATCGCGAACGAGGTCGGCGAGCACCCGGACCACCAGGGCATGGGCACCACGCTGACGGCCCTGCTGTTCAACGGCTCCGAGCTGGCCATGTGCCACGTCGGCGACTCGCGCGGCTACCGGCTGCGCGACGGCGAGCTCGAGCAGATCACCGTCGACGACACCTACGTCCAGTCGCTGGTCCAGGAGGGCAAGCTCGCCCCCGAGGACGTCTCGACGCACCCGCAGCGCTCGCTGATCCTCAAGGCCTACACGGGCGCGCCCGTCGACCCGACGCTGACCTCGCTGGAGGCGCGCGAGGGCGACCGCTGGCTGCTGTGCTCGGACGGGCTGTCCGACCCGGTCAGCCCCGAGACGATCCGCGACGCCCTCGCCGAGGGCTCGCCCGAGCACGCCGCGCAGCGCCTCATCGAACTCGCGCTGCGCTCGGGCGGCCCGGACAACGTCACCGTGGTGATCGCGGACATCGTCTCCGACGATTCGATTGACGACGCCGCGCGTGCGACGTTGCCGGTTACCCCCGCCGTCGCCGGTGCGCTGCTCGGCGAGGAGGACTACCAGACCCACCCGGAGACCCCGGCCGGCCGTGCCGCGGCGCTCAACCGTCCCGCGGGGGCGGGCGCCGCAAGCGGCGCCCGCCGAGATGCGGACGGACGCGGCGAGAGCTCCCGGCGCGCCGTCGCAGGCGCCGGTGCAGCAGGTGCCGGCGCGGCCGGCGCAGCAGGCGCAGCCGCGGGCGACCGCGGGGCCGAGGCCCGGACCGGCGCCGGTGCACGCCGCGACGCCCACGGGGACGCCCCCGAGGGCGAGGACGACGAGGACACCGACTCAGACGCGGACCGCGACGACTCCCGCCGCGGGGTGCGCTGGGGCGCCCTGATCACCGCCCTGGTGGTGGCGATCGTGCTCATCGCCGGCGGCTGGTGGGCCGTGGACAAGGCCCGCGGCACCTACTTCATCACCGCGGACGACACCGGCCGCCTGCTCGTTGAGCGCGGCCTGGACTACTCCGTCTTCGGCCGCGACCTGCACAACCCGCACCAGGCGGCCTGCCTGGCCGAGGACGGCACCGTGACCCTGGTGGCCGCGGACGCGGACGCCGGCGGCTCGGACTGCCGCCCGTTCGCCCTGCAGGACCTCCCCGAGTCCACCCGCTCGCAGGTCGACGCGCTGCCCTCGGGCAGCTACGACGAGGTCAACGGCCAGCTGCGCCGCCTCGGCGACGAGGCCCTGCCCGTCTGCGTGACCCGCCCGGCCGGCGAGAAGGCCGCGGACGCCGGCAAGGACGCCAAGGACGCCAGGGACGGGGCCGACAAGGCCGTCGCGGACAAGGACGCCCAGAACTCCGGCACCGCCGACGGCGGCGACAAGCACGCCGACTCCGGGGAGAAGGCCGGCGAGGACGGCGCGCTCGGCCGTCCGGGCGTCGACTGCCGGGAGGCCGGCCGGTGAACGCACTGAAGAACCTGCTCTCGCGGCGCACGGAGATGGGCCTGCTCATCGCCTCCGCCGTGATCATCGCGGTCATGCTCGTCAACCTCGAGCTCTCCCAGGGCAACACCCTGACCACCGAGCTTTTGTGGGTCATCGGCGGCTACGTCGCGATCTTCACCGTCGCCCACCTGACCCTGTGCCTGGTGGCCAAGGACGCCGACCAGATCATGCTGCCGATCGTCGCCCTGCTCAACGGACTGGGCCTGGTGACCATCTACCGCATCGACATCGCCCGCGACTTCACCATGGTCAACCGCCAGGTGCTGTGGACCATGGTCGGCGTGGCCATGCTCGTCGCCGTGCTCGTCATCGTGCGCGACCACCGGGCACTCAGCCGCTACTCCTACCTGCTGGGCCTGCTCGGCCTGATCCTGCTGGCCCTGCCGCTGGTCTGGCCGACGTCCATGAACGCCGACGCGCGCATCTGGATCTCCATCGGTCCGTTCTCCGTGCAGCCCGGCGAGTTCTCCAAGATCCTGCTGCTGCTCTTCTTCGCCCAGCTGCTGGCCACCAAGCGCGCGCTCTTCAACGTCGCGGGCTACCGCTTCCTGGGCATGGAGTTCCCCCGCCTGCGCGACCTCGCACCCATCCTGACGGTGTGGGCCGTCGCCATCGTGATCATGGCCGTCTCCAACGACTTCGGCCCGGCCCTGCTGCTCTTCGCCACCGTGCTGGGCATGATGTTCCTGTCCACCGGGCGGGTCAGCTGGCTGATCATCGGCGGCGTGCTCGTCGCCGTCGGCGGCACCGCGGTCTACCTGGTCTCCTCGAAGATCCAGGAGCGCGTGGCCAACTTCATCGACCCCCTGGCCAGCTACGACTCCACCGGCTACCAACTCTCCGAGTCGCTGTTCGGCCTGTCCTGGGGCGGGGTGACCGGCACCGGCCTCGGCGAGGGCTACTCCGCCGAGATCATCCCGGTCGTCTGGTCCGACTTCATCCTCTCCGCCGTCGGCGAGGAGTTCGGCCTGATCGGCCTGTCCGCCGTGATCATCCTCTTCGCCGTCCTGGTCACCCGCGGCTTCCGCGCCGCGCTGTCCGCGCGCGACTCCTACGGCAAGCTGGTCGCCTCCGGGCTCTCGCTGACCATCGCCGTGCAGATCTTCGTCGTGGTCGGCGGCATCACAGCCCTGCTGCCGATGACCGGCCTGACCACCCCGTTCATGTCCGCCGGCGGCTCCTCGCTGATGGCGAACTACATCCTGCTGGGACTGCTGCTCCGAATTTCCGACGCCGCGCGCCGACGCGAGAGCGCACCCGCCGGCGCCGCGGCGCCGGCCGTGGCGGCGGCCGGCGACAACCGTAAGAAAGAGACCGCGCTGCAGAGCACGACGTCGTCAAGCGGCCCCGAAACCGGGACGTTCGCCCAGTTCAGGGAGGTGCGCTAGATGAACCGCGCCATCCGCTGGGTCGCCGTCTTCGCGCTGCTGCTCGTCGCGGTGCTGCTGGTCAACCTGAGCTACATCCAGGTCTTCCGCGAGGACGAGCTGGCCCACAACCCGCTGAACAAGCGCGAGTTCCTGCAGACCAAGGAGATCCCGCGCGGCCAGATCTCGGCCGGCGGGCAGGTCCTGGCGGCCTCGGCACCCGACGAGGCCGGCCTGTACCACCGCTCCTACCCGACCGACCCGGTCGAGTTCTCGCACGTGACCGGCTACCTCTCGGACCGCTTCGGCGCCACCGGCGTCGAGCAGTCCTACAACGGGGTGCTCAACGGCACCGAGGTCGGCGCCGGCCAGTGGCTGGACAAGCTGAGCGGCAACGTCGCGGCCGGCAACAACGTCGAGCTGACGCTTCTGCCCGAGGTCCAGCAGGTCGCCTACCACGAGCTGGCCGACAAGGGCTACGAGGGCTCGGTCGTGGCGCTGAGGCCCTCGACCGGCGAGGTGCTCGCCATGGCCTCGACACCGTCCTACGACCCCAACGCCGTCTCCGACACGGACCCGGACACCTCCGGGGCCGCCTGGGAGCAGCTGCAGGCCGACGAGGGCAAGCCCCTGCTCAACCACGCCACCCAGGAGACGCTGCCGCCCGGCTCGATCTTCAAGATCATCACCACCTCGGCCGCACTCGAGGGCGACTTCACCCCGGAGAGCACCGTGACCGGCGCGCCGTCGATCACGCTGCCCAACACCGAGACCACGCTGACCAACTACGCCGGCCAGCCCTGCGCCGGCGGCGGCGACGTCAGCCTGCGCACCGCGTTCAAACTGTCCTGCAACACCGCCTTCGTCCAGGTCGGCGAGGCCGTCGGCGCCGAGAAGTTCGCCGAGACCGCCAAGGCCTTCGGCGTCGGCGAGACCTACGACCTCGGCCTCGAGCAGGCCGCCGGCGGCGTGGGCGACCTGCCCGACGAGGCCGCGCTGGGCCAGTCCGCGATCGGCCAGCGCGACGTGGCGATGACCGCGCTGCAGGCCGCCGTGATGGCCGGCACCGTGGCCAACGACGGCGCGCGCATGAGCCCGCACGTGGTCAGCCGCATCACCGCCCCGGACCTCAGCGAGGTCAAGAAGATCGGCGACAAGAAGCTCAACCAGGCCATCCCCGAGGAGGTCGCCGCGCAGGTCACCGACCTGATGCGCGACTCCGAGCGCAACACCTACGGCGCCACGGGCGCGGACATCGCCTCCAAGACCGGCACCGCGGAGCACGGCGACGAGAGCACCCCGCCGCACACCTGGTACGTCGCGTTCTCCCCGAGCGAGGACGCCGACGTCGCCGTGGCCGTGGTGGTCAAGAACGGCGGCGGCGAGGGCGTCGGTGCCACCGGCGGCAAGATCGCCTCCCCGATCGGACGCGCGGTGCTCGACGCCGCGCTGCGGGCGACGCGGTAGGGCGTGAGGTGACCACAATGGGACCCAGACCGGTAACGGCAGCCACCGCAGCCACGACAGGCTCCACGACCACCACCGGCACCGGAAGAACGACAGGCACGACAGGCACGACACGGAAGGGAGCGCGACGATGACCGAGCACGACGACGTCGAGGGCCGCGGTCGCGCCCAGCGGCTGATCGGCGAGGACTACGAGCTGCGCTGGATCATCGGCCGCGGCGGCATGTCCACCGTCTGGCTGGCCGTGGACCACACCGACCCGGACAACCCCCGCGAGGTGGCCGTCAAGGCGCTGCGCCCGGAGTTCTCCAACGCGCCGGAGTTCCTCTCCCGGTTCCGCAACGAGGCCGCCGCCGCGGAGTCCCTCGACTCCGACAACGTGGTGCGCACCTTCGACTACCGCGAGGTGCCCGACCCCTCGGGCACCGTCTTCTGCTTCATCGTCATGGAGTACGTGCGCGGCGAGTCGCTGGCCGACCTGCTCGCCCGCGAGGGCAGCCTCGAGGAGTCGCTGACCCTCGACGTGCTCGAGCAGGCCGCCCACGGCCTGGCCGTCATCCACCGCAAGGGCCTGGTCCACCGCGACATCAAGCCCGGCAACCTCATGGTCACCGAGGACGGGGCGACCAAGATCGCCGACTTCGGCATCGCCAAGGCCGCCGAGGCCGTCCCGCTGACGCGCACCGGCATGGTCGTCGGCACCGCCCAGTACGTCTCCCCGGAGCAGGCGCAGGGCAAGGAGGTCACCGCCGCCAGCGACGTCTACTCGCTCGGCGTGGTCGCCTACGAGACCCTCTCGGGCCGGCGCCCCTTCACCGGGGACTCCTCGGTGTCGGTGGTGCTCGCCCACATCAACAACCCCGTCCCGGCGCTGCCGAACTACGTCAGCCCGCAGACCCGCGAGCTGGTGACCACCGCGCTGCGCAAGGACCCCGCCGGCCGCTACGCCGACGGCGACGAGCTGGCACTGGCGGTCTCCGCGGTGCGCCGCGGCGAGTACCCGCCCCAGCCGAAGTCCGCCGGGCTCGCCGGCCGGGCCCCCGAGCCCTCGCCGACGGCGACGACCGAGGCGCTGGCCTCCGTCGCCCAGCCGACCACCGTGCGCCCGCAGGCGCCCGGACCCCGGCGCGCCGACGTCGCCGCCGGGCCCGTCCGCCACCGCCCCGCGCCGCGGGACACCCGGCCGCCCAAGCGGAGGAAGGAGGGCGGCGGCTTCGGCACCGGCCTGCTCATCGCGCTGGTCATCGCGCTGGCCCTGGGCGTCGGCGTGCTCGCCGCCGCCTCCGGCCTCCTCGACGGCCTCATCGGCCGCGGGGGGACGACCACACCGACCACACAGGAGGAGACCATCGTCACCGAGACGGTGACCTCCTCGGAGGAGCCCGAGGTGCTGACCACCACCCACCGCGAGCCGGAGACCGAGGAGGAGGACACCCCGGAGCGCGAGACCACGCACCGCGACCGGGAGACCTCCCGCGAGCCGCTGCCCGAGCCGCCCAGCCAGCCGGAGCAGCCGACCCAGCCGACCCAGGACGGCGGGGAGATGCCCACGCTGCCGGACACCTCCGAGATCGAGGAGGGCCTCAACGACCTGCTCAACCCCAGAAACGGCGCCGCCGACACCGGCGCGGGCACCCGCGGCACCACCGGCACCGGAGGTGCGCTGTGACGCTGATCGCGGACCGTTACGAACTCGGTGACGTCATCGGCACCGGCGGCATGTCCGAGGTCTTCGCGGCCGAGGACACGCTGCTCGGCCGCGGCGTGGCCGTGAAGATGCTGCGCCCCGAGATGGCCCGGGACCTCAACTTCCGGGAGCGCTTCCGCCGCGAGGCGCAGAACTCCGGGCGGCTGAACCACCCGGCCATCGTCGCCGTCTACGACACCGGCGAGGCCGAGATCGACGGCCTGGGCGTGCCCTACATCGTCATGGAGCGCGTCTTCGGGCGCACCCTCCGCGAAATCCTGCACGCCGACGGGCCGATGCGCCCGGCCGAGGCCGCCCGCATCCTCGAGCCCGCCTGCCGCGCGCTGACCGCCAGCCACGAGGCCGGCATCGTCCACCGCGACATCAAGCCGGCCAACATCATGATCACCAACACCGGCCAGGTGAAAGTGATGGACTTCGGAATCGCCCGCGCGCTCGACGACTCGACCTCGGCGATGACGCAGACCTCCGCGGTCATCGGCACCGCCCAGTACCTCTCGCCCGAGCAGGCCCGCGGCAAGCCCGCCGACGGGCGCAGCGACATCTACGCGCTCGGCTGCGTCTTCTACGAGCTGGTCACCGGCCGCCCGCCCTTCCAGGGCGAGACCCCCTTCGCGGTGGCCTACCAGCACGTTCAGGAGGACCCGGTCCCGCCGTCGCACCACATCGCGGACCTGACGCCGACCGAGGCGGTCAACGTCGACTCGGTGATCCTCACCGCGATCGCCAAGCACCCGGCCGACCGCTACCAGAATGCCGACGAGCTGGCCTCCGAGCTGGAGCTGCTCTCCCGCGGCGCGGTCACCCAGGCCGCCCGCAGCCACGTCAGCCCGGCCGCCGGCGGCGACGGCTACGCCGACGGCGACCGACGGGACGTCGGCAATCAGGCGGCGACCACCGTCATGGCCGCCGGCGGCGCCCACGCCGCGCAGCGCCCCGCGCCCGTGGCCGAAGGC